>NZ_JBJLSJ010000002.1:0-204374 GCF_050871975.1 Kineococcus rugosus
CCCCCCCCCCCCCCGCGCCCCCCCCCCCCCCCCCCCCCCCCCCCCCCCCCCCCCCCCCCCCCCCCCCCCCCCCCCCCCCCCCCCCCCCCCCCCCCCCCCCGCGACCGGTCCGCCTCAGGACGGGGCGACGAGCTTGACGATGGACTCCACCACCACCCGGCTCGCCGACCCGTCGCCGTACGGCGACGGCGGCGCCGCGGCTGCCGGGGCCACGGGGTCCTCCGCCAGCGCCGAGCGCACCGCGGCCGCCAGCCGCAGGCCCGCGGGCACCAGCGAGCCGGGCGTCGCCAGCAGCTCGGGGCGCTCGGTGCGGCGGCGCAGCACGACCAGGCGCCGGCCCAGGACCGCGGCCTCCTCCTGGGTGCCGCCGGAGTCGGACACGACCAGCCGCGCCTGCTCCACGAGGGCCAGGAACTGCGCCGGCGGCTGCGGCGCGAGCACCGTGCAGCGGTCCAGCAGGTCGCCCAGGCCGTCACCGCGCCAGCGCCGCACGTCCGGGGCGGGCGCCACGAGCACGACCGGCGGGCCGGCGGCGGCGACCGCGGCCACCTCGGTCAGGACCTGCCGCAGCACCGCGGGGCGGTCGACGTTCTCGGGCCGGTGCAGCGTCACCAGCACGAACCCCGGCGCGAGGCCCAGCCCGGCCAGCACGTCCGCCTGCGCCGCCGGGGGCAGGCGCAGGTGGCGCACCGACTCCACCGAGGTGCCGCCGGTCAGCAGGATCCGCTCGTCCGCGACGCCCTCGGCCCGCAGGTTCCGCACCGCCAGCGGGGTCGGCGCGCAGCACAGCTCGGCCAACTGGTCGATCAGCACCCGGTGGCGCTCGTCGGGCACCGCGCGGTCGAAGCTGCGCAGTCCCGCCTCCACGTGCACGACCGGCACGTCGACCGCGTGCGCGGCCAGCGCCCCGGCCAGCGCGGCCGGGGTGCCGCCGTGGACGACGACGGCGCTGGGCCGGTGCCGGGTGAACGCCTCGTCCAGCGCGGTCACCGCCGCTCCCAGCCGCTGCCCGGGCGAGGTTCCGCCGGGGTCGAGGGCCAGCGCGGTGCCGCCGCCGCGGGCGAGGTCCAGCTGCTCGCGCACCGCCGCGGGCAGCGCGTCGCCCGGACCGCCGACGTGCACCAGCAGTCCCGCCGCCCCGAGCCGGCGCACCACCTCGGCCAGCTTGACCGCTTCCGCCCGGCCGCCGACCACGACCGCGACCGGACCGGGCGCGCCCGGTCCGACGGGGAAGCCCAGCGGCCGCCGCAGCACCTGCGGCGGCTCGTGCAGGGCGGGACCGGGGGAGAGGGCGCTGGACGGGGTGGGCACGCACGGACGGTAGGTGCGGCCTGCGGCCGTGCACCCGCCCCCGGGCACCGCGTCGGCCCGATCGGGGACCCGGCGTCACCCGACTCCCCCGTCTCGTCGCGCAGCGTCACGACCGGCGACCCGCCGTCGCCGCCGGGGGTGGGGGCGGACCGCTGTCGGACCCGCGACCTAACCTCGTACCGTGCCCGACCCCGCCACCTACCGCCCCAAGCCGGGGGAGATCCCCGTCGAACCCGGGGTGTACCGCTTCCGCGACCCCGCCGGCCGCGTCATCTACGTCGGCAAGGCCAAGAGCCTGCGCGCGCGGCTGGCCAACTACTTCCAGGACCTGTCCGCCCTGCACCCGCGGACCATGGCCATGGTCACCACCGCCGCCAGCGTCGAGTGGACCGTGGTGGCCACCGAGGTCGAGGCCCTGCAGCTGGAGTACTCCTGGATCAAGGAGTTCGACCCGCGCTTCAACGTCAAGTACCGCGACGACAAGTCCTACCCGTACCTCGCCGTCACCATGGGCGAGCAGGTCCCCCGCGTGCAGGTCCTGCGCGGCGCCAAGCGCAAGGGCACCCGCTACTTCGGCCCGTACACCCACGCCTGGGCCATCCGCGAGACCGTCGACCTGCTGCTGCGCGTCTTCCCCGTCCGCACCTGCTCGGCCGGGGTCTACAAGCGCGCCGGCCAGGTCGGGCGGCCCTGCCTGCTGGGCTACATCGACAAGTGCTCGGCCCCCTGCGTCGGCAAGATCACGCCGGAGGACCACAAGGCCCTGGCCCAGGACTTCTGCGACTTCATGGCCGGCAACACCGCCCGCTTCGTCCGCCGCGCCGAGCAGCAGATGCGGGCCGCCGCCGCGGAGATGGACTACGAGCGCGCCGCCCGCCTGCGCGACGACCTCGGCGCCCTGACCAAGGCCCTGGAGAAGTCCGCCGTCGTCCTGCCCGACGCCACCGACGCCGACGTCTTCGCCATCGCCGACGACGAGCTCGAGGCCGCCGTCCAGGTCTTCCACGTCCGCGGCGGCCGCGTCCGCGGCCAGCGCGGCTGGATCTCCGAGAAGGTCGAGGACGTCGGCACCCCCGAGCTCGTCGAGCAGCTCCTCCTGCAGGTCTACGGCGGCGAGAGCGGCGAGGGCGTGCCCCGCGAGGTGCTCGTCCCCGAGCTGCCCGCCACCGTCGAGAGCGACGTCGAGGACTGGCTGTCGGAGCTGCGCGGCTCCCGCGTCGACCTGCGCGTCCCCCAGCGCGGCGACAAGCGCGCCCTGCTGGAGACCGTGCACCGCAACGCGACCCAGGCGCTGGCCCTGCACAAGACCCGCCGCGGCGGCGACCTCACGACCCGCAGCCTGGCCCTCACCGAGCTGCAGGAGGCCCTCGGCCTCGACGAGGCCCCGCTGCGCATCGAGTGCTACGACGTCTCCCACACCCAGGAGACCAACGTCGTGGCCTCCATGGTCGTCTTCGAGGACGGCCTGCCCAAGAAGTCCGACTACCGCCGCTTCGCCGTGCGCGGCGACGAGGGCGGCCTCGACGACACCCGCGCCATGCGCGAGGTCCTCACCCGCCGCTTCCGGCGGCTGCGCGAGGACGACCGGATCACCGAGTCCGTCGACCCCTCCGGCGGCGTGGTCGAGGTCGAGACGTCCGGGACCGTCGGCGGCGAGGTCCCCGCCGGCATCGACCCCGACACCGGCCGCCCCCGCCGCTTCGCCTACGCGCCCAACCTCGTCGTCGTCGACGGCGGCCAGCCCCAGGTCGAGGCCGCCGCCCGCGCCCTGGCCGACGTCGGCGTCGTCGACGTCGCCCTGTGCGGCCTGGCCAAGCGCCTGGAGGAGGTGTGGCTGCCCGGCGAGACCCACCCCGTCGTCCTGCCCCGCACCAGCCAGGGCCTGTTCCTGCTCCAGCGCGTGCGCGACGAGGCCCACCGCTTCGCCATCACCTACCACCGCGCCAAGCGGTCCAAGGCGATGACCACCTCCGCCCTCGACGGCGTCCCCGGCCTCGGCCAGGCCCGCAAGAGCGCCCTGCTGCGCCACTTCGGGTCCGTGAAGAAGCTGCGCGCCGCCACCGTCGAGGAGGTCGCCGCCGTCCCCGGCGTGGGCCCGCGCACCGCCGCCGTCGTCGTCGAGACCCTCGCCGGCCGCGCCCCCGAACCCGCCGTGAACACCGCCACCGGGGAGGTCCTCGACTGACCCCGCCGGCCCTGCCGGCCACGGCAGGTGAGCACCCGACCGCGACGCGTACCGGCCTCGTCGCGCACGACACGCCCGGGATGACAGGATGAGCCCGTGCACGAGACGGCAGCCGGCGAGGAACCCCGCGAAGGGCCCGCCACCGGTCCCGCCACCGACCGGCAGCGCCGCCCCGAGCTCCTGATCATCACCGGGATGTCCGGCGCCGGCCGCTCCACCACCGGCAAGGCCCTGGAGGACCTCGGCTGGTACGTCGTGGACAACCTCCCCCCGCAGATGCTCGAACCCCTCGCCGAGCTCGCCGCCCGCGCCGGCCAGGCCATCCCGCGCCTCGCCGTCGTCGTCGACGTCCGCGGCCGCAGCTTCTTCGCCGAGCTCACCGGGGCGCTCGCCGTCCTCGACACCCGGCACGTGTCCCCGCGGGTGCTGTTCCTCGACGCCACCGACGAGGTCCTCGTCCGCCGCTTCGAGGGGGTGCGTCGCCCGCACCCGCTGCAGGGCGACGACCGCATCGTCGACGGCATCGCCCGCGAGCGCGCCCTCACCGGCGAGCTGCGCGCCCGCGCCGACGTCGTCGTCGACTCCAGCTCCTTCAACGTCCACCAGCTCGGCTCCCTGGTGGCGTCCCTGTTCGAGGCCGACCGCGCCGAGGACCTGCGCGTGACCGTCATGAGCTTCGGGTTCAAGTACGGCACCCCCGCCGACGCCGAGCACGTCGCCGACGTCCGCTTCATCCCCAACCCGCACTGGGAGCCGGAGCTGCGCCCCCTGACCGGCCAGGACGGGCCCGTGTCCGACTTCGTCCTCGCCGCCGAGGGCGCCCGGCCCTTCCTGGACGGCTACGAGGCCGCGCTGCACCCCGTCTTCGACGGCTACCGCCGCGAGAACAAGCGCTACGCCACGATCGCCATCGGCTGCACCGGCGGCAAGCACCGCTCGGTCGCCATGGCCGAGGAGCTCGGCACCCGGCTGCGCCGCGACGGCGTGCCCGTCCGCGTGCTGCACCGCGACCTGGGTCGGGAGTGAGCCCCCTGCCCGAGTCCACCCACCCCTCCTCGACCAGCTTCCCGACCGGCCTGATCCCCACCGTGGGTCCGGTCCCGGGGACCGGGCCGCTGCCCGCGCCCGCCGCCGGGTCCCCGCACGGCGTGGGGTCCTCCGCTGCCCCCGCCGTCGTCGCCCTCGGCGGCGGCCACGGCCTGTCGGCGTCGCTGTCGGCGCTGCGCCACCTCACCGACCGCCTCACCGCCGTGGTCACCGTCGCCGACGACGGCGGCTCCTCGGGCCGGCTGCGCCGCGAGCTCGGCGGCCTGCCCCCCGGGGACCTGCGGATGGCCCTGTCGGCCCTGTGCGACGACTCCGAGTGGGGCCGCACCTGGCGCGACGTCCTGCAGCACCGCTTCACCAGCGGCGGGTCCCTGCACCAGCACGCCACCGGCAACCTCCTCATCGCGACCCTGTGGGAACTGCTGGGCGACGAGGTCGCCGGCCTCGACTGGGTCGGGCGCCTGCTCGGCGCCCGCGGGCGCGTCCTGCCCATGGCCGCGGTGCCGCTGGACATCGAGGCCGACGTCCTCGGCCTCGCCGACGGCGCCCCCGACGAGCTCACCCCCGTCCGCGGTCAGGTCGCCGTGGCCTCCACCACCGGCCGCGTCGCCGCCGTGCGCCTCGTCCCGGCCGACCCGCCCGTGCGCCCCGAGGTCGTCGAGGCCGTCGAGAGCGCCGACTGGGTCGTCCTCGGGCCCGGTTCCTGGTTCACCAGCGTCCTGCCGCACCTCATGGTCCCCGGGCTGCGCAAGGCCCTGACCACCACGACCGCCCGCACCTGCGTCACGCTCAACCTCGCCGTCCAGCCCGGCGAGACCGACGGGTTCAGCGCCGAGGCGCACCTGGAGGTCCTGGCCGCCCACGCCCCGGACCTGCGGGTCGACGCCGTCGTGGCCGACCCGGTGGCCGTGGGCGACGTGGACGCGCTGACCCGGGTGGCCGGCGACCTCGGCGCGCACCTGGTCCTGCGCACCGTCTCGGTGGGCGACGGCACCCCCCGCCACGACGCGCTGCGGCTCGCCGCGGCCTACCGTGACGTGTTCGCCGGTGGTGGCTGAGTCGCGGGGGACGGTGGGCGTGCAGTGGGTACGAGAGGTGGAGACGGTGCAGCGGGAGGACCGGTCATGGCGATGACGGCGGCGGTCAAGGACGAACTGAGCCGGTTGCCGGTGACGACGACGGCGGCGCGCAAGGCCGAGGTGTCGGTCATGCTCCGGTTCGCCGGGGGGCTGCACATCGTCTCCGGGCGGATCGTCATCGAGGCGGAGCTGGACTCGGCGTCCATCGCCCGGCGCCTGCGGCGCGACATCGCCGACGTCTTCGGCCACCCCAGCGACCTGCTCGTCGTGCAGGCCGGCGGCCTGCGCCGCGCCACCCGCTACGTCCTGCGGGTCGCGCGCGACGGGGAGTCCCTGGCCCGCCAGACCGGGCTGCTCGACGGCCGCGGCCGCCCCGTGCGCGGGCTGCCCTCGCACATCGTCTCCAGCTCCACCCAGATCGCCGAGGCGGCCTGGCGCGGCGCCTTCCTGGCCCGCGGCTCCCTGACCGAACCGGGTCGCTCGGCCGCCCTGGAGGTGACCTGCCCCGGGCCGGAGGCCGCGCTCGCGCTCGTCGGCGCCGCCCGCCGCCTGGACCTGTCGGCCAAGGCCCGCGAGGTGCGCGGGGTGGACCGGGTGGTGCTGCGCGACGGCGACGCCATCAGCGCGCTGCTGACCCGGCTGGGGGCGCACGACGCGATGATGACCTGGGAGGAGCGGCGCATGCGCCGCGAGGTGCGCGCCACCGCCAACCGGCTCGCGAACTTCGACGACGCGAACCTGCGCCGCTCGGCCCGCGCCGCCGTCGCGGCCGGTGCCCGCGTCGAACGGGCCCTGGAGCTGCTGGGCGACGACATCCCCGACCACCTGCTGCAGGCGGGCCGGCTGCGGCTGGAGCACAAGCAGGCCAGCCTCGAGGAGCTCGGTCAGCTCGCCGACCCGCCCATGACGAAGGACGCCATCGCCGGGCGCATCCGGCGGTTGCTGGGGATGGCGGACAAGAAGGCCATCGAGCTGGGGCTGCCCGGGACCGAGTCCGGGCTCACCCCCGACATGCTGGACGCCTGAGGCCGCGCGGCCCGCGCGCGCACCCCGATTCCGCGTCGACGTGACGCAGGCCATAGGGTCGGAGCGACGCCGCGGGGCCCGCGGCGGGTACGTCCCTGCCGAGGCAGGGGGGAACCGCACCTGTACTGATCACGTACCGGACGCACGAGACGCACCCGGCCCGCCCGGTCGACGGGTGCGTCAGGGATGGAGAGCGCATGACCACTCGGGTCGGCATCAACGGATTCGGCCGCATCGGCCGCAACTTCTTCCGCGCGGTCCTCGCGCAGAACGCGGACGTCGAGGTCGTCGCGGTCAACGACCTCACCGACGCGAAGGCTCTGGCGCACCTGCTCAAGCACGACTCCGTCCTCGGCAAGCTCGCCGAGGACGTGCGGGTCGAGGGTGACGCGATCGTCGTCGGCGACCGCAGGGTCAAGGTCCTCGCCGACCGCGACCCGGCCAACCTGGGCTGGGGGGACCTCGGCGTCGACGTCGTCGTGGAGTCCACCGGCTTCTTCACCGACGGCCAGAAGGCCAAGGCCCACCTCGACGCCGGGGCCAAGAAGGTCGTCATCTCCGCACCGGCGACCAACGACGACGTGACCGTCGTCATGGGCGTCAACGACGGCGACTACGACGCCGCGAACCACTCGATCATCTCCAACGCCTCGTGCACGACCAACTGCCTGGCCCCGCTGGCCAAGGTCCTGGACGACGCCTTCGGCATCGAGCGCGGTCTGATGACCACGATCCACGCCTACACCGCCGACCAGAACCTGCAGGACGGCCCGCACAAGGACCTGCGTCGCGCCCGCGCCGCGGCCCTGAACATGGTGCCGACCTCCACCGGGGCGGCCAAGGCCATCGGCCTGGTCCTGCCGCAGCTGAAGGGCAAGCTCGACGGCTACGCCGTGCGCGTGCCCGTCCCCACCGGCTCGGCCACCGACCTCACGGTGACCCTGGGCCGCGAGGTGACCGTGGACGAGATCAACGCCGCCTACCGGGCCGCCGCCGACGGCCCGCTGAAGGGCTACCTGACCTTCTCGGACGAGCCGCTGGTCTCCTCCGACATCGTCACCGACCCCTCCTCCTGCATCTACGACTCGGGCCTGACCAAGGCGATCGGCAACCAGGTCAAGGTCGTCGGCTGGTACGACAACGAGTGGGGCTACTCCAACCGCCTCGTGGACCTCGTCACGCTCGTCGGCTCCTCGCTCTGAGCCTCTGACAAGATCCGGCCCGGGCGCTCCCCATCGGGGGCGCCCGGGCCGTCGTCCGTCCACCCGCGCCCCGCGGGCGGGGCGGACCCGACAGCAGAAGGGAACGCCCGTGAAGACCATCGACGACCTCGAGGTGCAGCTCGGCGGTTTCGCCGGCAAGCGCGTCCTCGTCCGCAGCGACCTGAACGTCCCGCTCGACCACTCCGGCGACGCGCCGGTCATCACCGACGACGGCCGCATCCGCGCCTCCGTGCCGACGCTGCGGCGCCTGCTCGACGCCGGCGCCCGCGTCGTCGTCACCGCCCACCTGGGCCGCCCCAAGGGCGCCCCGGAGGCCAGGTACTCCCTGGCCCCCGTCCACGCGCGGCTGTCCGAGCTGCTGCCGGGCGTGCACGTCGGGTTCAGCCCCGCCACCGTCGGCCCCGACGCCCGGGCCGCCGTCGCGGCGCTGGAGGACGGCCAGCTGCTCCTGCTGGAGAACATCCGCTTCGAGGCGGGCGAGACGAGCAAGGACGACGGCGAGCGCGGTGCGTTCGCCGACGAGCTCGCCGCCCTGGCCGACGGCTTCGTGTCCGACGGGTTCGGGGCCGTGCACCGCAAGCACGCCAGCGTGTTCGACGTCGCGCGCCGCCTCCCGCACGCCGCCGGCGGGCTCGTCGCCGCCGAGGTGGAGGTCCTGCAGCGCCTGACCAGCGACCCCGAGCGGCCGTACGCCGTGGTCCTGGGCGGGTCGAAGGTCTCCGACAAGCTCGGCGTCATCGACAACCTGCTCGGCTCGCTGCTGACCGCGGGGGACCGCCTCCTCGTGGGCGGCGGCATGGTGTTCACCTTCCTCAAGGCCACCGGGCACGAGGTCGGCAAGAGCCTGCTGGAGGCCGACCAGCTCGACCGGGTGCGCGGGTACGTCGCGACCGCCCGGGACAAGGGCGTGGAGCTCGTGCTGCCCACCGACGTCGTGGCCGCCACCGCGTTCGCCGCCGACGCCGACCCGCAGGTCGTGCCCGCCGACGCCATCCCCGCCGACCGCATCGGCCTGGACATCGGCCCGGCCTCCGCGCAGGCGTTCGCCGCGCAGCTCGCCGACGCCCGCACGGTGTTCTGGAACGGGCCGATGGGCGTGTTCGAGATGGAGCCCTACGCGGAGGGCACCCGGGCGGTGGCGCAGGCCCTGGCCGACGGCCGGGCGTTCAGCGTCGTCGGCGGGGGCGACTCCGCGGCCGCGGTGCGCACCCTCGGCTTCGCCGACGCGCAGTTCGGGCACATCTCCACCGGCGGTGGGGCCAGCCTGGAGTACCTCGAGGGCAAGCAGCTGCCCGGCCTCGACGTCCTCGACTGACCCGACCCAGACCCCGACCGAGAAGGAGCCCCACGCATGACCCGCACCCCGCTGATCGCCGGGAACTGGAAGATGGTCCTGGACCACCAGCAGGGCACCCTGCTGGTGCAGAAGCTGGACTGGACCCTGCGCGACGCCAAGCACGACTACTCGGCCGTCGAGGTCGCCGTGCTGCCCTCGCACACCAGCCTGCGCACCGTGCAGACGCTCATCGAGGGCGACAAGCTGTCGATCAAGCTCGGGGCCCAGGACGTGTCCGCGCACGACGCGGGCGCGTACACCGGTGAGGTCTCCGCCGCGCAGCTGACCAAGCTCGGCGTCACCTACGTGGCCGTCGGCCACTCCGAGCGCCGTCAGCACCACGGCGAGACCGACGAGCTGGTGAACGCCAAGACGAAGAAGGCGCTGGCGGCCGGGCTCGTCCCGATCGTCTGCGTCGGGGAGCCGCTGGACGTGCGCAAGGCCGCCCAGCACGTCGAGTTCACCGTCGGTCAGGTCTCCCAGGCGCTGTCGGGCCTGGCCAAGGAGCAGGTCGCGGGCCTGGTGCTGGCCTACGAGCCGGTGTGGGCCATCGGCACCGGTGAGGTCGCAACCCCCGAGGACGCCCAGGAGGTGTGCGCCGCGGTGCGCGCCGCCGTGGCCGAGCAGTTCGACCGCGCGACGGCCGACGCGACCCGGGTGCTGTACGGCGGCAGCGTCAAGCCCGCCAGCATCGCCGCGATCATGAAGCAGCCCGACGTGGACGGCGCCCTCGTCGGCGGGGCCAGCACCGACGCCGCGGACTTCGCCGCGATCGTGCGTTTCCGGGACCACCCCGCCTGAGCACCCCGGTCGATGACCTAAGCTGACCGGGTGAGCGTCCTCCGCATCGTGCTGCAGGTGATCCTCGCGATCTCCAGCCTGTTCCTGACCCTGCTGATCCTGCTCCACAAGGGCAAGGGCGGGGGGCTGTCGGACATGTTCGGCGGCGGCGTCACGACGAGCCTGTCCGGCTCCAGCATGGCCGAACGCAACCTCAACCGCTTCACGATCACGGTCGGCTGCGTCTGGTTCGCGACGGTCGTCCTGCTCGGCCTGGTCGAGCGCTTCACCAACGAGTTCTGAGGAGACGACCGACGTGGCAGGTGGCAACGCCATCCGGGGCAGCAGGGTCGGCGCGGGCCCCATGGGCGAGGCGGAGCGCGGCGACACCGCGCCCCGCATCCGCATCTCCTACTGGTGCGCGAACGGGCACGAGACCAAGCCCAGCTTCGCCGAGGAGTCCGGCGTCGAGCCGCCCGAGACCTGGGACTGCCCGCGCTGCGGGTTCCCGGCCGGGACCGACAAGGCGAACCCGCCGGCCCCGCCGAAGAACGAGCCCTACAAGACGCACCTGGCCTACGTGAAGGAACGCCGTTCCGAGGCCGACGGCCAGGCGATCCTCAGCGAGGCGCTCGACTCCCTGCGGGCGCGCGGGCTCATCCGCTGACCCGCTGAACGCGCGAAGGCCCCCTGCGGTGCAACCGCAGGGGGCCTTCGCACGTCCGCCGCCCGGTGAGGGGCGGCTCGCCGGTCTACAGCTCCGCCGCGGCCGCCTCGTCGACGAGCCACAGCGTGCGCGCGGTGCCGGACACGCCGGCGGCCGGGGTCAGCGAGACGTCACCGGCGGCGACGCCGCGGGCCACGGCCGCGGCCTTCTCGGCCCCGGAGGCGACCAGCCACACCTCGCGGGCCCGGCCGATCGCCCCGAACGTGAACGACACGCGCAGCGGCGGCGGTTTGGGGGACTCACGGACCCCGATGACGCTGGAGTCGTCCCGGCCCAGGCCCGGGTGCTGCGGGAACAGCGAGGCGACGTGACCGTCCGGGCCCATGCCCAGCAGCAGCACGTCGAACTCGGGCGTCTCGGCCCCGTCACCGAACTGCAGCAGCTCGGCGGCGTACCGGGCGGCGGCGGCGTCGAGGTCGTCGCCGTCGGGACCGTCGGTGGCCGGCGGGTAGTGCACCGTCCGGGGGTCCAGGTCCAGAGTGCCCAGCAGCGCGTCCTGGGCCTGGGTGGCGTTGCGGTCGGCGTCACCGGTGGGCAAGAACCGCTCGTCGGACCACCAGAAGTGGACCCGCTTCCAGTCCACGGAGTCGCGGGCGGGGGAGTGCGCCACGGCGGCGAGGGTCTTGCCGCCGATCGTCCCGCCCGTCAGCGCCACGTGCGCCACCCCGCGGGCCGCCTGGGCATCGGCGATCGCGGCGAGCAACCGGCCCGCGGTCGCCGCGGCCAGCACCTCGGGGGAGCCGTGACGCACGACCAGCGTGCTGTCGCGCGTCACGCGCCGGCCCCCTTCGCGGGCGTGCGGCGGCGCGGGGCCGCCGTGCCGGTGGCCTTCTTCGCGGTCGTCCGCTTCGCCGCCGCCTTCTTCGCCGTCGCCTTCTTCGCGGGCGTCGGCGCCGTCGTCGTCTCCGCCGCCGAGGGCGCCGTGCCGTCGCCGCGCTCGGGCTCCGGGGGTGCGCCCTTCATGGACGCGGACACCCGCGCGGAGGCCTTCTCGGCCGCCGCCTGCCGGGCCGCGGCCGTCCGGGTCGCCGACAGCTTCCCGGCGTTCTCGGCGTCACGCACCGACATGACCTTCTTGCGGACCTGCGGCAGGCCGTCGGCGAGAACCTCGCCGTAGACCTCGTCGGGGTCCAGCCGGCGCAGCTCCTCGGTCAGGCAGTCCTTGACCAGGCGCCGGGCCAGGGACAACCGGCGGTCCGGCTGACCCGGCTGGGTCAGCGTCGCGACGTTCTGGTCGGGGCGGATGAGCTCGACGGCACCGGACTTGCGCTCCAGCCGCACGCTCTGCACGCCGGCGCCCTTGCGGGTGCGGGCCCGCACGACCGGCGCCTTGAGCTTGGCCGCCAGCCACCCCGCGAGCAGCTCGGTGCTCGGGCTGTCCGGCGCCCCGGCCACCGTGATGGAGGTGACCGGCTCGTAGGGCGGCTGGTCCAGCGCCGCGGCCAGCAGCGCGCGCCAGTTGGTCAGCCGCGTCCACGCCAGGTCGGTGTCCCCGGCGCGGTAGGTGCTGCGCCGGGCCTCCAGCGCCTTGGCGGGGTCCCGCGCCTCGGCGGAGTCGGTGATGCGCCGCTGGGCGATGCGGCCGACCGGGTCGGTGCGCAGGTCGTCCGGCGCCGCCCCGGGCCAGTAGGCCACGATCGGGGCGTCGGGCAGCAGCAGCGAGACGATGGTCGTCTCCCCGTGCTCCACGAGCGGGCCGTAGGCGCGCAGGACGACGACCTCGCTCGCGCCGGCGTCACCCCCGATGCGGATCTGCGCGTCCAGGCGCGCCGCGCCGCGCTTGTTGCCCCGCGCCAGCACGAGCACCCGGCACGGGTGCTCGCGGCTGGCCTCGTTGGCCGCCGAGATGGCGTTCTCGGCGTGCGCGTCGTCGGTGATGACGACCAGGGTCAGGACCCGGCCCAGGGCCACGGCACCGCCGGAGTCGCGCAGGTCCACGAGCGCCTTGTTGATGGCGCTCGTCGACGTGCTGGGCAGATCGATGATCATCGCGAGACCTCCGGGATCTCCAGGACCGCGGTCACGGTCGCCGCCACTGCCGGCCGGTGCGTTCGAGCATGGCGTCCGCCGACGGCGGCCCCCAGGTCCCGGACGCGTAGGGCTCGGGCTTGCCGTTCTTGGCCCAGTACGAGGTGATCGGGTCGAGGATCTTCCACGACAGCTCGACCTCCTCGTGCCGGGGGAACAGCGGCGGGTCGCCGAGCAGGACGTCGAGGATGAGCCGCTCGTAGGCCTCGGGGCTGGACTCGGTGAAGGCGTGCCCGTACCCGAAGTCCATCGTCACGTCGCGCACCTCCATCGCCGTCCCCGGCACCTTGGAGCCGAACCGCATGGTGATGCCCTCGTCGGGCTGGACCCGGATGACCAGGGCGTTCTGCCCCAGCTCCTCGGTGGCGGTCAGCTCGAACGGCAGGTGCGGGGCCCGCTTGAAGACGACCGCGATCTCGGTGACCCGCCGGCCCAGGCGCTTGCCGGCCCGCAGGTAGAAGGGGACGCCCGCCCAGCGGCGGGTGTCGATCTCCAGCTCGATCGCCGCGTACGTCTCGGTGGTCGAGGCGGGGTTGATCCCGTCCTCCTCCAGGTAGCCCCGGACGAACTCCGAGCCCTGCCAGCCGGAGGCGTACTGCCCGCGGGCGGTGGAGCGGCCCAGGTCCTTCAGCGGCCGCACCGCGGACAGGACCTTCGCCTTCTCCGCCCGCAGGTCCGCGGCCTCGAAGGAGACCGGCTCCTCCATGGCCGTCAGGGCCAGCAGCTGCAGCAGGTGGTTCTGGATGACGTCCCGCGCCGCGCCGATCCCGTCGTAGTACCCCGCGCGCCCGCCGATGCCGATGTCCTCGGCCATGGTGATCTGCACGTGGTCGACGTGGTTGGCGTTCCACAGCGGCTCGAACATCTGGTTGGCGAAACGCAGCGCCAGGATGTTCTGGACCGTCTCCTTGCCCAGGTAGTGGTCGATGCGGAACACCGAGTCCGGCGGGAACACGTCCTCGACGACGGCGTTCAGCTCGCGCGCCGACTTCAGGTCGTGCCCGAAGGGCTTCTCGATGACGACCCGCCGCCACTGGTCCCCGTGCTGGGCGCTCAGCCCGCTGCGGGCGAGCTGCTTGGCCACGACGGGGAAGAAGCGCGGCGGGATCGACATGTAGAACGCGTGGTTCCCGCCGGTGCCGCGCACCCGGTCGAGGTCGGCGACGGTCGCGGCGAGCTGGTCGAACGCCTCGTCGTCGTCGAACTCGCCGGGCACGAAGCGGAACCCCTCGGCGAGCTGGGCCCACACCGACTCCCGGAAAGGGGTCCGGGCGTGCTGGCGCACCGAGTCGTAGACGATCTTGCCGAAGTCCTGGTCGACCCAGTCGCGGCGGGCGAAGCCCGTCAGGGCGAACCCCGGCGGCAGCAGCCCCCGGTTGGACAGGTCGTAGATCGCGGGCATGAGCTTCTTGCGCGCCAGGTCCCCGGTGACGCCGAACATGACCATGCCGCAGGGGCCGGCGATGCGCGGGAGCCGCTTGTCCCGAGGATCGCGGAGCGGATTCTCTGCGGGCGACACCCGCGCGGGGCTCACTGCGCGGCTGCCTGCGTCTTCACGCGCTCCAGCTCGTCGGTGACGGTCTGCAGCAGCTCGGTCCAGCTCTTCTCGAACTTGTCCAGGCCCTCGGTCTCGAGCAGCTCGACGACGTCGGTGTAGGAGATCCCCAGGCGCTCCAGGTCGTCCAGCACCTGCTGGGACTCCCCGTAGGAACCGCGGATCGTGTCCCCGGTCACCTCGGCGTGGTCGACGGTGGCGTCGAGGGTCTTGCCCGGCATGGTGTTCACGGTGTTCGGCGCGACCAGGCCGGTCACGTACAGCGTGTCGGGCAGGTTCGGGTCCTTGACGCCGGTGGAGGCCCACAGCGGGCGCTGCGGACGGGCGCCGGCCTCCTTGAGCACCTGCCAGCGCGGGGTCGAGAAGACCTCCTCGTAGGCCTGGTAGGCCAGCCGGGCGTTGGCCAGGCCCGCCTTGGAGCGCAGCGCCTTCGCCT
Source organism: Kineococcus rugosus (assembly GCF_050871975.1). Taxonomy (NCBI): domain Bacteria; kingdom Bacillati; phylum Actinomycetota; class Actinomycetes; order Kineosporiales; family Kineosporiaceae; genus Kineococcus; species Kineococcus rugosus. The sequence goes on from NZ_JBJLSJ010000002.1 coordinate 14,734, forward strand.
CCTCGGTGCCGACCTCGTCGAGGCGCTTGTCGATCTCGGAGTCGACGCGGGAGACGAAGAACGAGGCGACCGACTCGATCTTCGAGAGGTCGTGGCCGTTGACCTTGGCCTGCTCCAGGCCGGTCAGGAAGGCCTGCATGACGGCGCGGTAGCGGTCCAGGGAGAAGATCAGCGTCACGTTGACGCTGATGCCCTCGGACAGGGCCGTGGAGATCGCGGTCAGGCCCTCGACCGTCGCGGGGATCTTGATGTAGAGGTTCTCCTTGCCGACGGCCCGCCACAGCTGCCGGGCCGACTCCTCGGTCGCAGCGGTGTCGCGGGCCAGACGGGGGTCGACCTCGAGGGAGACGCGGCCGTCGAGGCCGTCGGTGCGGTCGAAGACCGGCTTGAGGACGTCGGCGGCGCGGCGCACGTCCTCGGTGGTGATCTCGAAGACGGCCTTCTCGGTGTCGGCGCCGGCGGCGACGAGCTCCTTGACCTGCTCGGTGTACCGGTCGCCCTTGGACAGGGCGGTGGCGAAGATCGTCGGGTTGGACGTGACGCCGAGGACGCCGAGGTCGACGAGGCGCTGCAGCTCACCGCCGTCGGTCAGCTCGCGCGACAGGTCGTCCAGCCACACCGACACACCGTGCTGGTGCAGGGCTTCCAGGTTTCCGCTTCGGGTGGTGCTCACGGGGTTTCTCCGTTCCAGGGGTCCACGACGAGGGGTGGGCGCCGGGACGGCGCCCGCACGGACCCGGGGAGCCCGGTGCGGGCTCCCCGGGCACGGATCACTGCAGACCGGCGAGGGATTCCTTCGCGGCGGTCACGACCGCGGTGTCGGTCAGGCCGAACTCGCGGTACAGGTCCTGGTAGTCGGCCGAGGCGCCGTAGTGCTCGATGGAGATCGAGCGGCCGGCGTCACCGACGATGCCCTCCCAGCCGAAGGACAGCGCCGCCTCCACGGACACGCGCGCCTTGACCTGCGGCAGCAGGACGGTGTCGCGGTAGGCCTGGTCCTGCTGGAAGAACCACTCGCGGCACGGCATCGACACGACGCGGGTCGCGATGCCCTCGGCCTCGAGCTTCTCGCGCGCGGCCACGGCGATCTGCACCTCGGAACCGGTGCCGATGAGGATCACGTCGGGGGTCGCCTTGGAGCTCTCCACCAGCGTGTACGCGCCCTTGGCGACGCCCGAGGCGTCGCCCCAGCCGGGCTGCGACCGGTCGAACGTCGGCAGGTTCTGGCGCGAGAGGGCCAGCCCGGCGGGACGGTCGGTGTGGCCGAGGATCGTGCGCCAGGCCCACGCGGTCTCGTTGGCGTCACCGGGGCGGACGACGTCCAGGTCCGGGATGGCGCGCAGCGCGGCGAGGTGCTCGATCGGCTGGTGCGTCGGGCCGTCCTCGCCCAGGCCGATGGAGTCGTGCGTCCACACGAACGTCACCGGCAGCTTCATGATGGCCGCGAGCCGGACGGCCGGGCGCATGTAGTCGCTGAAGACGAGGAACGTGCCGCCGTAGGGGCGGGTCCCGCCGTGCAGCGCGATCCCGTTCAGGATCGAGCCCATGGCGTGCTCGCGGATCCCGAAGTGCAGGGTGCGGCCGTAGGGGTTGCCGTCCCAGGTCTTGGTGGTGCGGCTGGGCGGCAGGAAGGACGGCTCGCCCTTCATGGAGGTGAGGTTGGACTCGGCCAGGTCGGCCGAACCGCCCCACAGCTCCGGCAGCGTGGAGGCCAGGGCGTTGAGGACCTCACCGGACGCCTTGCGCGAGGCGATGGACTTGCCCGCCTCGAACACGGGCAGGGCGTCCTCCCAACCGGCGGGCAGGGTCCGGGTGCGGACGCGGTCGAAGAGCTCGGCGCGCTCACCGGCGCCGGAGCGCCACGCGTCGAACTGCGCCTGCCACTCCTCGTGGGCGGCCTTGCCGCGGTCGCGGGCCTGGCGGGCGAAGGCGATGACCTCGTCGGAGACCTCGAAGTCCTTCTCGGGGTCGAACCCGAGGACCTCCTTGGTGGCCTTGACCTCGGCCTCGCCGAGCGCGGACCCGTGCGACTTGCCGGTGTTCTGCAGGTTCGGCGCCGGGTAGGCGATGATCGTGCGCAGCTGGATGAAGGACGGCTTGCCGGTCTCGGCCTTCGCGGCCTCGATCGCGGCGTGCAGGGCGTGCACGTCCTCGGTGTAGGGGCCCTCGCCGCCGTTGGTCCAGTCGACGGTCTGGACGTGCCACCCGTAGGCCTCGTACCGCTTGGCGGTGTCCTCGGCCAGGGCGATCGCGGTGTCGTCCTCGATGGAGATGTGGTTCTGGTCGTAGATGACGACCAGGTTGCCCAGCTCCTGCACCCCGGCGATGGCCGAGGCCTCGGAGGTCACGCCCTCCTCGATGTCGCCGTCGGAGGCCAGCACGTAGATGTGGTGGTCGAACGGGCTGGTGCCGGGGGCGGCCTCGGGGTCGAACAGGCCGCGCTCGCGCCGGGCGGCCATCGCCATCCCGACGGCCGAGGACAGGCCCTGGCCCAGCGGGCCGGTCGTCATCTCGACACCGGCGGTGTGGCCGTGCTCGGGGTGGCCGGGGGTCTTCGAACCCCACTTGCGCAGCGCCTTGAGGTCGTCCAGCTCCAGGCCGTAGCCGGCGAGGTAGAGCTGGATGTAGAGCGTCAGGCTGGAGTGCCCGCAGGACAGCACGAAGCGGTCCCGGCCGACCCAGTCGGGGTCGGAGGGGTCCTGACGCAGCATCTTCTGGAACAACAGGTACGCCACCGGTGCCAGGCTCATCGCGGTACCGGGGTGCCCGTTGCCGGCGCGCTGCACGGCGTCCATCGCCAGGACGCGGACGGTGTCCACCGTCTTCGTGTCGAGATCGCTCCACTCGAGGGGCTGGCTCACGTGTCTCCTCCCGTGCGAACCAGCTGACCGACCAACGCCCGGATGGCGGTGGGGGACCGGCCGTGGTCCGCTCTCTTCGTCTCCGTCGCGCGCCGGGCCCCTGCGTGGTGGACCGGCGTCCGAGGCGTTCGTGTGCGGTGCGGCTCCCGCCGTGGTCCGGCCCGCGGGCCGGGTCCGACGGTGTGGGGCACGTCACCACAGGTGAGCCTACTCGCAGGGGGCCGGGCCGCAGCCGGGCAGGGGTGGCGCGCCCGCCGGACCCGGTCCCGGAGGGGCCCGCGCGGGCCCCGCCGGGGCTCGCGGGGGGCCGCGCGGCGCACCACCGGATACGACACTGCGTAGCAGAGGCGTAAGCTCTGACCTGCCCGCTGCCGCCTCGCCCCGAGGACACTGTGACCGTCGCCGACCCGCGTCTCCCCGACGCCCCTGCGCACTCCCGGACCAGCTTGCTGGGCCGCCGCCGCAGCGGGCGCCCTCCCCGCTTCCCCCGGGCCGCCGCCTACGTCGCGCTCACCAAGCCCCGCATCGTCGAGCTGCTGCTCATCACGACGATCCCGGTCATGCTCTTCGCGGCCGACGGGCTGCCCTCGGGCTGGCTCATCCTGACGACCTTCGTCGGGGGCGCGCTGGCCGCGGGCTGCGCCAACACCCTGAACTGCTACTTCGACCGCGACATCGACGCGCTCATGAAGCGCACGGCGAACCGGCCGCTGGTGACGGGCGCGGTGACGCCGAACCAGGCGCTCGTGTTCGCCGCGGTGCTCGGGGTCACCTCCACCGCGCTGTTCCTGGCCTTCGTCAACGTGCTGTCGGCGGCCCTGGCGCTGGGCGCGATCGTGCTCTACGTGGTGGGCTACACGCTGCTGCTCAAGCGCCGCACCTCCCAGAACATCGTCTGGGGCGGGGTGGCCGGGTGCATGCAGGTGCTCATCGGCTGGACGGCGGTGACGGGCTCGCTGAGCTGGGCCCCGTTCGTCCTGTTCGGCGTCATCTTCCTGTGGACCCCGCCGCACTACTGGCCGCTGTCGGTGCGCTACCGCGAGGACTACGCGAACGCGGGCGTGCCGATGCTGCCGGTCGTCGCGAAGCCGACCACGGTCTCGCGGCAGATCGTCGCCTACACGGTGGCGATGGTCCTGTGCTCGCTGCTGCTGGTGCCGCTGGGCGGGGCCGGGGTCGTGTACGGCGTCGCCGCGCTGGTCCTCGGGCTGGTGTTCCTCGGGCAGACGGTCGGGCTGCACCGGCGGGCGAGCCGCTTCGAGCGCGAGACCGGCGGGCAGGACGCCGGGACGGTGGAGCAGCTGCGGCGCATCTCGCCGATGGGTGTGTTCCACGGCTCGATCACCTACCTGACGCTGCTGTCGATCGCCGTGGCCGTCGACCCGTTCGCGAAGGTCGCCTGGCCCTTCTGAGGCCCCCGCCGCACGACCCGGACCCCTCTCCGCACCACCGCGGGGAGGGGTCCGTCGCGTCCGGGCGCCCTGGCGCCGCCGGCTGGGGCGGCCGGTCCGGGCGGGGGAGCGACCACTGCCGTCGCGGGGGGCGGGACCACCCGCGGGACCGGCCGACCGCTGCGGCGGGGGCGTCGGCCGAACACCGCAGCGGCCGGTCGCGGGCGGGGCGGGTCAGCGCCCGGGCGGCGGTGCGGACGGGCGCGCACCGGTGCCCGGGACGGCCGGCCCGGCGACCGGGGCGCTCACTCCCAGCGGAACCAGCGCGCGCAGGCCAGGGCGCACGCCGCGGCCCAGGCGGCCAGGACGAGCAGGGGGCCGGCTGTCACGGTGCCGGTGGCCAGGGCCTCGCGCACGGCCGTCCCCAGGGCCCCGGAGGGCAGCAGGTCGCTCACCGGCGCCAGCGGGGACGGCAGCACCAGGCCCCCGCCGGCCAGCAGGAGCACCCAGACGAAGTTCGCCACGGCCAGGGTGCCTTCGGCGCGCACGGTGCCCGCCAGCAGCAGCCCGAGCGCGGTGAACGCGGCGATCCCGAGCAGCAGCGCGGGCACGGCCGCGAGCGCGCCGGCGGTGGGGGACCAGCCCAGGGGCAGCGCGATCGCGGCCAGCACCAGGACCTGCACGACGACGAGGCCGCCGACGGCGAGGACCTTGCCGGCCAGCAGCCCCGAACGCCCCAGCGGGGACGTGGCGAGCAGCCGCAGGACGCCGTTGCGCCGGTCGAAGCCGGTCCCGATGGCCTGCCCGGTGAACGCGGTGGACACCACGGCCAGGGCCAGCACCCCGCCCAGGGCGAGGGAGGGCCGGTCCCCGGCGCCGAGGTCGAGGGAGCCGACGCGGGTGACGCCCACGAGGACGAGGGCGGGCAGCACCAGGGTCAGCAGCAGCTGCTCGCCGTTGCGCAGGGCCACCTTGGCCTCGAAGGCGGCCTGCCGCAGCACCCGCGCGGTCCAGGGGGCGGCGGTGCCGGCGGGGGTGAGGTCCAGCGCGGCGCCGTCCGCGGGGGCGGCGGGGTCCGTCGCGGGGTTCGTCGCGGGGTTCACCGCAGGGTCCTCCCGGTCAGGTCGAGGAAGACGTCCTCCAGGGTGCGGCGCACCGGCCCGACCCCCTCGGCGAGGACGTCGTGCGAGGCGCACCAGTTCGTCACGGTGGCCACCACCCGCGGGTCGACCTCGATCCCGCTGACGCAGTAGCGGCCGGCTTCGACCTCGCTGACCTCGGCGCCGACGGGCAGCGCGCGGGCCAGGGCGGCGGTGGGCAGGCCGGGGCGGGAGCGGAAGCTGAGCGAGGCCGGGCCGCGGGTGAGCTCCTCGGGGGAGCCGCAGGCCACGACGCGGCCGTGGTCGACGACGACGACCTCGTCGGCCAGCCGCTCGGCCTCCTCCATGAGGTGGGTGGTGAGCACGACGGCGACCCCGGCGGCACGGGCCTGCCGCACGACGTCCCACACGGCCAGCCGGGCCTGCGGGTCGAGCCCGGCGCTGGGCTCGTCGAGGAAGACGAGCTCGGGCCGGCCGACGAGGGCGCAGGCCACGGCGAGCCGCTGCCGCTGGCCGCCGGACAGGCGCCGGACGCGGGTGCGGGCGAAGGAGGTGAGCCCCAGGCGCTGGGCGAGGGCGGCTACGTCGAGCGGGTGGGTGTGCAGGGAGGCGATGTGCCGCAGCGCCTCCAGCGCCCCCACGCCGGTGGGCAGCCCGCCGTCCTGGAGCATCACCCCGACCCGCGGGCGCAGCGCGGCGGCGTCGGCGACGGGGTCCAGCCCCAGCACGCGGACGGTGCCGGAGTCGGCGCGGCGCAGCCCCTCGCAGATGGCGACGGTGGTGGTCTTGCCGGCGCCGTTGGGCCCGAGCAGGGCGGTGACGCGACCGCGGGCGGCGCGGAAGGACAGGCCGTCCAGGACGGGGGCACCGCCGGGGTAGGCCTTGCGCAGGCCGGCGACCTCGACCGCCGCGGTGGTGTCCACGTCGAGCATCGTCGCGGGTGAGGGGGAGCCGAGCGCCACGGGGGCGAGTCTACGAGGAACGGTAGTAGGCGGCGGACCGGTCGCGGGGGCGGCTGGGATCTGCGCCGGCAATTAGGTAACATGGATGTTGTGGAATTGGTGAGGACGTCCTTACCTCCCGGGATGCCCCGGGGGGTGAGCCCGGACGAGGCGCGCACGCGGACCCGCGTGCGCACCACCGTCGCCGAGCTCGGGCCCGTCACCGCCGCCCGCATCGCCGACCTGCTCGGGCTGACCGGCCCGGCGGTCCGCCGCCACCTCGACGCGATGGTCGCCGACGGCGTCGTCGAGGCGCGCGACCCGCGCCCGGACGCCCGCCGGGGCCGCGGCCGCCCGGCCAAGGAGTACGTCATCGGCTCGGCCGGTCACGACGACCTGCCGTCGGGTTACGACGAGCTCGCGCTCACGGCGCTGCGGTACCTGGCCCAGGCGCTGGGGCCCGAGGCCGTCACCGACTTCGCCCGGCAGCGTTTCGCCGCGCTGGAGGAGTCCCTGCCCGGGCTCACCGGGCCGCTGCCCGAACGGGTCGAGGCCCTCGTGCAGGCCCTGGCCGACCAGGGGTTCTCGGCCAGCTCCCGGCCCGTCGCGCAGGGAACACCGGCCGAGGGTCTGCAGTTGTGCCAAGGGCACTGCCCGGTCCAGAAGGTCGCCGAGGAGTTCCCGCAGCTGTGCGAGGCCGAGCGGCGGACCTTCGAGAACGTCCTGGGGACCCGTGTGCAACGGTTGGCGACGCTCGCCCACGGCGACCACGTCTGCACCACCTTCGTCCCCCTGGAACAGGTCAGGCCCCCGGCCCGGCCCCCCGCACCGTCAGACCAGCAGGACCGTCAGCACGCTCAGCACGCCACGGAAGGACGACGACTGTGACCGACACCGTCTCCGAGAACGCCACCACCGCGGGTCCGCCCGAACTGGAGGGCCTCGGCAAGTACCAGTACGGCTGGGCGGACTCCGACACCGCCGGTTCGTCGGCCCGTCGCGGCCTGTCCGAGGACGTCGTGCGCGACATCTCGGCGAAGAAGTCCGAGCCCGAGTGGATGCTCGCGCTGCGCCTGAAGGCCCTGCGCCTGTTCGGCCGCAAGCCCATGCCGGACTGGGGCTCGGACCTGTCGGGGATCGACTTCGACAACATCAAGTACTTCGTGCGGTCCACGGAGAAGCAGGCGACCAGCTGGGACGAGCTGCCCGAGGACATCAAGAACACCTACGACCGGCTCGGCATCCCCGAGGCCGAGAAGCAGCGCCTCATCGCCGGCGTCGCGGCCCAGTACGAGTCCGAGGTCGTCTACCACCAGATCCGCGAGGACCTGGAGGAGAAGGGCGTCATCTTCGTCGACACCGACACCGGGCTGCGCGAGCACGAGGAGCTCTTCAAGGAGTACTTCGGCACCGTCATCCCGGTCGGGGACAACAAGTTCGCCTCGCTGAACACCGCGGTGTGGTCCGGCGGCTCGTTCATCTACGTCCCCAAGGGCGTCCACGTCGACATCCCGCTGCAGGCCTACTTCCGGATCAACACCGAGAACATGGGCCAGTTCGAGCGGACGCTGATCATCGCCGACGAGGGCTCGTACGTGCACTACGTCGAGGGCTGCACCGCGCCGATCTACCAGAGCGACTCGCTGCACTCCGCGGTCGTGGAGATCGTCGTCAAGAAGAACGCCCGCGTGCGGTACACGACCATCCAGAACTGGTCGAACAACGTCTACAACCTGGTCACCAAGCGCGCCACGGCCGCCGAGGGCGCGACCATGGAGTGGATCGACGGGAACATCGGGTCCAAGGTCACGATGAAGTACCCGGCCGTCTACCTCATGGGCGAGCACGCCAAGGGCGAGACGCTGTCCATCGCCATGGCCGGTGAGGGCCAGCACCAGGACGCCGGCGCCAAGATGGTGCACGCCGCCCCGCACACCGCGAGCTCGATCGTGTCCAAGTCGATCGCCCGCGGCGGGGGCCGCACCTCCTACCGGGGCCTGATCCAGGTCCTCGAGGGCGCCCACCACTCGGCCTCCACGGTGCGCTGCGACGCCCTGCTGGTCGACACCATCTCCCGGTCGGACACCTACCCCTACAACGACATCCGCGAGGACGACGTCGTCATGGGGCACGAGGCCACGGTCTCGAAGGTCTCCGACGACCAGCTCTTCTACCTCATGAGCCGCGGCATGGCCGAGGACGAGGCCATGGCCATGATCGTGCGCGGGTTCATCGAGCCCGTCGCCCGCGAGCTGCCCATGGAGTACGCGCTGGAACTGAACCGCCTGATCGAGCTGCAGATGGAAGGGGCCGTCGGCTGATGACCCTGGTCAACGAAGAGACCACCGCCTCCGCGCCGGGCACCCGCACCGGCACCGCGGACACCTCCGGGGCGCACACGCACGGCGGGCCCGTCGTGCCCGACGCCTCTCGCGCCGCGCGGGCGACGTCCTTCGACGTCGCCGACTTCCCGGTCCCCACCGGCCGGGAGGAGGAGTGGAAGTTCTCCCCGCTGCACGACCTCGCGCCGCTGTTCGACACCGACGGCCCGGCCCGCTCGGCCGCCGTCGAGGTCAGCGCGCCGGACGTCGTCGAGCACGTCAGCGGCACCCCGGCCGAGGTCGGCGCGGGCACCGCGTTCGTGCCCGGCGACCGCGCCGCCGCGGCCGGCTGGGCTGGCACCGACGTGGCGCACCGGATCAGCGTCCCGGCCGAGGCCGAGCTGACCGAGCCCGTCGTGGTGACCGTGCGGGGCGAGACCGGGACGACCACCTCCGGGCACCTGGTCGTCGAGACGGGCCACCACGCCAAGGCCCTCGTCGTCGTCTCCCACCTCGGGGGTGGTGCGCACCGCGGCAACGTCGAGGTCCGCGCCGGCGACGGCTCCGACCTGACGGTCGTCAGCCTGCAGGAGTGGGACGCCGACGCGCTGCACGTCGGGCAGCAGGACGTGCGGGTGGGGCGTGACGCGCGCGTGCGCCACATCGTCGTCACCCTCGGCGGCAAGGCGGTGCGCGTCTCGGCGAACATCTCCTACGCCGCCCCCGGTGGCGACGCGACCGCGCTCGGCGTGTACTTCGCCGGCGCCGGCCAGCACTCCGAGCACCGCCAGTTCGTCGACCACACGGCCGTCAGCTGCAAGAGCTACGTCGAGTACAAGGGCGCCCTGCAGGGCGAGTCCGCGCACGCGGTGTGGATCGGCGACGTGCTCATCCGCGCCAGCGCCGAGGGCACCGAGACGTACGAGCTGAACCGCAACCTGGTCCTGACCGACGGCGCCCGCGCCGACTCGGTGCCGAACCTGGAGATCGAGACCGGCGAGATCGTCGGCGCCGGGCACGCCAGCGCCACGGGCCGCTTCGACGACGAGCAGCTGTTCTACCTGCAGTCGCGCGGCATCAGCGCCGAGGAGGCCCGCCGCCTGGTCGTGCGCGGGTTCTTCGCCAGCATCGTCGAGAAGATCGGGATCGACGAGATCTCGTCCCGACTCATGACCACCATCGAGGCCCGACTGGCCGACGTGACCAAGCCTGCCGAGGAGAACTGAATGTCCACCCTGGAGATCCGCGACCTGCACGTGACGGTCGACGAGGCGGACGGGTCGGTGAAGGAGATCCTGCGCGGGGTCGACCTGACCATCAACTCCGGTGAGGTCCACGCCGTCATGGGCCCCAACGGCTCGGGCAAGTCGACGCTGGCGTACTCCATCGCCGGGCACCCCAAGTACACCGTTACCGGTGGCTCGGTCACCCTCGACGGCGAGGACGTCCTGGAGATGAGCGTCGACGAGCGCGCCCGCGCCGGGATGTTCCTGGCCATGCAGTACCCCGTCGAGGTCCCCGGCGTCACGGTCTCGAACTTCCTGCGCACGGCCAAGACCGCGATCGACGGCGAGGCGCCCAAGCTGCGCACCTGGGTCAAGGACGTCAAGCAGGCGATGGACGACCTGCGGATGGACTCCTCGTTCTCCGAGCGCAACGTCAACGAGCACTTCTCCGGCGGGGAGAAGAAGCGGCACGAGATCCTGCAGATGGAGCTCCTGAAGCCGAAGTTCGCGATCCTCGACGAGACCGACTCCGGCCTCGACGTCGACGCCCTCAAGATCGTCTCCGAGGGCGTGAACCGGTCGCTGGCCTCGGTCAACCCCGGTGTCCTGCTCATCACGCACTACACGCGGATCCTGCGGTACATCAAGCCCGACTTCGTCCACGTGTTCGTGGGCGGCAAGGTCGCCGAGCAGGGCGGCCCGGAGCTGGCCGACGCGCTCGAGGAGTCCGGCTACGACCGGTTCCTCACCCCCGCCTGAGACCCCGACCCCCAGTGGAGGACACACCGTGAGCGAGACCACCGCAGCGAGCGGTCCGACCCCGGCGGCGCTGGCCGACGTCGAGGAGGCGCTCAAGGACGTCGTGGACCCCGAGCTGGGGATCAACGTCGTCGACCTCGGGCTGATCTACGGCCTGACCGTCTCCGACGACAACGTCGCGACGATCGACATGACGCTGACCAGCGCGGCCTGCCCGCTGACCGACGTCATCGAGGACCAGACCGCCCAGGCCCTGACCGACGTGGTGGCCGACCACCGCATCAACTGGGTGTGGATGCCGCCGTGGGGCCCGGAGAAGATCACCGACGACGGGCGCGAGCAGCTGCGCGCGCTCGGCTTCAACGTCTGACGCGACCCCGGCCGACCAGGCCCTGCGCAGGCCCCCCGGGACGTCGTCCCGGGGGGCCTGCTGCCGTCCGCCCGTAGACTGGGACCCCACCCGTCCCGTTCGTGAAGTGAGAGCTGCCCTCCCGTGATCGTCGCCACCGACATCGAACTGCGCGCAGGAGCCCGACTCCTGATGGAGGGGGTCAACTTCCGGGTCGCCGCGGGCGACCGGATCGGTCTGGTCGGGCGCAACGGCGCCGGCAAGACGACGCTGACGAAGGTCCTGGCCGGGGAGGCGCAGCCGGCAGGCGGGACGGTGACCCGTTCGGGGGAGATCGGCTACCTGCCGCAGGACCCGCGCGCGGGGGACCCCGAGATGCTGGCGCGCGACCGCATCCTGGCCGCCCGCGGCCTGGACGCCGTCGTCGCGAAGCTGCGCCGGGCCGAGGTCGACATGGCCAGCGACGACCCCCGCGTCCGCGACAAGGCGATGGACCGCTACACCAAGCTCGACGCGCGGTTCGTCGCGCTCGGCGGGTACACGGCCGAGTCCGAGGCCGCGCGCATCTGCGCCAACCTCAACCTGCCCGACCGCATCCTGGACCAGCAGCTGAAGACCCTCTCCGGGGGGCAGCGCCGCCGCGTCGAGCTGGCGCGGATCCTGTTCTCGCACAGCGAGACCCTGCTGCTGGACGAGCCGACCAACCACCTCGACGCCGACTCGATCACCTGGCTGCGCGAGCACCTGAGGAACTACGCCGGCGGGCTCATCGTCATCAGCCACGACGTCGAGCTGCTCGAGGTCGTCGTCAACCGCGTCTTCCACCTCGACGCCAACCGCGCCACGATCGACCTGTACAACGTGGGCTGGAAGAACTACCTCAAGCAGCGCGAGACCGACGAGAAGCGCCGCGTCCGCGAGCGCGCCAACGCCGAGAAGAAGGCCGGGACGCTGCTGCTGCAGGCCGCGAAGATGGGCGCGAAGGCGACCAAGGCCGTCGCGGCGCAGAACATGGCCAAGCGGGCCGAGAAGCTGCTGGGGGACCTGGAGGACGTCCGCGTCCAGGACAAGGTCGCCAAGCTGCGCTTCCCCAAGCCGGCGCCGTGCGGCAAGACGCCGCTGATGGCCTCGGGGCTGAGCAAGTCCTACGGCTCCCTGGAGATCTTCACCGCCGTCGACCTGGCCATCGACCGCGGCAGCCGCGTGGTGATCCTCGGGCTCAACGGCGCCGGGAAGACGACGCTGCTGCGGATGCTGGGCGGCGTCGAGCAGCCCGACACCGGCGAGATCATCGGCGGCCACGGGGTGAAGATCGGCTACTACGCGCAGGAGCACGAGACCCTCGACCACGACCGCACGGTCCTGGAGAACATGCGCTCGGCCTCGCCGGACCTGGACGACACCCGGGTGCGGACGGTGCTGGGCTCGTTCCTGTTCTCCGGCGACGACGTCGACAAGCCCGCCGGGGTCCTCTCGGGCGGGGAGAAGACGCGGCTGGCGCTGGCCACCCTCGTCGTCTCCAGCGCCAACGTCCTGCTGCTGGACGAGCCGACGAACAACCTCGACCCCGCCTCGCGGGCGGAGATCCTCGACGCGCTGAAGCACTACGAGGGCGCCGTCGTGCTCGTGACGCACGACGAGGGCGCCGTGGAGGCGCTGGGGCCCGAGCGCGTCGTGCTGCTGCCCGACGGCGTGGAGGACCTGTGGAACGCCTCCTACGCCGAGCTGGTCTCGCTGGCCTGACCCGCACGCGCCCGGGACCCGCTCCTGCCGGTACGGGGGCCCGGAACCCGTTCCGGGGGCGCGCGACGGCGTTCGAGTGGCCAGGACGGCCCGACGTGGTGACCATGGAGGGGGTTTCAGGTCCGCGACGACACTGGAGGAGGTCGGGGTGACCGAGACGATCAAACGGGGGACCCGGTTGAGCGGCACGGAGCGCGAGCAGCTCGCCGACGAGCTGTCGAAGGGGTACGCGGAGGGCAAGAGCATCCGCGCGCTGGCCGAGGAGACGGGGCGGTCCTACGGGTTCGTGCACCGGCTCCTGAGCGAGAACGACGTCACGCTGCGCAGTCGGGGTGGCGCCACGCGCGGCAAGGCCCGCCAGGCCTGAGCGGCGCGCGGACCGGGGGCACCGCGGCCCCCGGTCCGCGCGGCGCGACCTCGCCCCGGCTCCCGGGGCGGCCGGGCGCAGCGGCCCGCACGCTCACAGCGACCGGTCGGTGCCACCGTCCACGGTGAGCGAGGCGCCGGTGATGTAGCTGGCGGCCGGGGACAGCAGGAACACGGCGGCGCGGGCGAACTCGTCGGGCAGCCCGACGCGCCGCAGCGGGATGGTGTCGAGCAGGTCGCTGGCGACCTCGTCGCCGTCCTCGTACTCCAGCGGCGAGCTGGAGTCGACGTGCCCGGCGAGCAGGTTGTTGATGCGGACCCCCCGCGGGCCGAGCTCGTCGGCCAGGGCCTTGGCGGCCATGGCCAGCCCTGGGCGCAGGCCGTTGGCCACCCCCGCGTCCATGACGGGCCGGCGCACGGTGCTGGACAGCAGCAGGACCATCGAGGCGCCCTCGCCGGTGGCGGCCTTGCCGACGGACCGGGCCAGCCGCAGCGGGCCGAGCAGGCTGGACTCGAACGCCTCGCGCCAGGCCCCGTCGGCGGCCTCCAGGACCGAGGAGGTGGGCGGGGCGCCGCAGGAGATGACCGCTCCGTCCAGCCGGCCGAAGCGGGCGTTGGCGGCGGCCACCAGGCGCGTCTCGGTGCCGGGGTCGGAGATCTCCCCGGGGACCAGCAGCTGGCGGGAGGGGTCGCCGATGCTGGGGGCCACCGCGGCCAGTTCCTCCTCGTCGGCGGCGTGCAGCACGAGCAGGGCGCCCTCGTCGGCGAGGACCCTCGCGCAGGCGAGCCCCAGACCGGTCGATGCACCCGAGACGACGTACACGCGGTCAGTGAGGCCCAAGTCCATGCGCCTATTGTTGCGCAGAGTGGCCGATGCGACACACAGCATGATCGCGTACACCCGGACGGGCGAACGACGGGTGACTCACCCCCGGCGCGCCGGATCGACCCCCGCGTCGAGCTCGGCGTCCTCGGCCGCCTCGTCGGCCCCCTCCCGCCGGCGCCGGCGGGCCGGGCGCGGCGCCGGGGCGGGGACGGCGGCCTCGGGCGGCGGCCCACCCGCGGCGGCGCCGGAGGCACCCGCGACGGCGCCGGGGGAGGCGGCCGGCGCGACCGGCGACTGCCCCTCGCGCCGGGCTTGCAGCTCGCGCCGGCCCGCGACGACCCACACGACGAACGCGGTGAGCGCGAACCCGAACCACTGCACGGTGTACGCCAGGTGCGGTCCCTCGTCCACGGCCGGCCGGGCCGGGCGGACGGGGGCCAGCGCGGGAGCGGGGGTCTCCGAGGCCAGCACGGCGTAGGCGTCCAGGACGGTCGGCGGCCCGTCCCCGGCGCCCCGCGCGGCGGGGAGGGCCCCGGAGACGGCGCGGGTGACGCTGTCGCGGGCGATCGAGGTCACCTGCCCCGCGGGGACCTGCCCGCGCCTGTCCGCCTCCCAGGACCGCAGCCGGGCCACCACGGTGACCTCGCCGTCGGGGACGGCCGGGACGGTGTCGGGTCGTTCGGCCGAGCCCTGCCCGCCGGGCAGCCAGCCCCGGTCGACGACCAGGACGGTGCCGTCGTCCAGCACGAGCGGGACCAGCACCTCGTAGCCGAACTGGTCGTCCAGCGGCCGGTTGCGCACCAGGACCGTCGCCTCGGGGGCGTAGCGGCCGCTGACCTGCACGGGCGTCCACACCCGGTCCGGGTCCAGCCCGGCCCCGGCGGGCAGGACGGTGGACACCTCGGCGGGGCGGTCGTCGTAGTTCTGGACCAGGGGGGCGTTCGCGGCCAGCCGGTCCTCGCGGCGCAGCCACTGCCAGCGCCCCAGGGCGCAGCAGACCAGGGCGACGAGCACCGCCACGGCCAGCCCCCGCAGCCACCGGGGTTCACGCAGGAGCCGCAGGACACTCACGGGGCGCTCACGCGCGCAACTGTGCCACCTCGACGACCTCGCGCAGGAACCCCCGGGCACCGAGGAACTGGGAGAGGTGCTCGCGGTGCTCGGCGCACGCCAGCCACGTCTTGCGGCGGTCGGGGGTGTGCAGGCTGGGGTTGTTCCACCGCAGCCCGAAGTCGGCCTCGTGGGTGCACCCGCGGGCGCTGCACACCAGGTCGGAGGGGGGCTCGTGCAGGGAGGTGGCCGCCGGGGACGGCGAGGCGGCGGACGTGCCCGGGTGTTCCTCGGGAGGTTCCACGCCGCCAGTCTCGCACCGCGGGCGCGGCTGACCAAGCCGTGAACGGCACCTGTCCGGCGGCTGTCCGGGGACCGCCCCCGCGGTGGCCCGGACCGTCAGTCGTCGTCGCGGGGGGAGTGGATCGAGGTGATCCGCGCCTCCAGGGCCGGCAGCTGCGCCGGCGGCCGCTGGGCGGGCGGGGTGAGGTCGAAGCTCTCCGGGGCCGCCGAGCGCGACTCCCGCCCGGCGTTGGCGAGCAGGACGGCCACGTAGGGCAGGAACACCGCCCCGGCGATGAACAGCCACCGCGTCCAGTGGTCGATGAAGGCGAAGCAGAGGAAGCAGGCGGTGCGGACGAGCATGGAGACCACGTACTTGCGGTAGCGCACGCCGAGGTCGTCGGTGTGGGAGGTGGGGGCCGCGGTGATCCGGTAGGCCCCCTCGTCGTGCTGCGGGGTTCGCTGGTCATGCACTCAACAACGGTACGCCCGCACGTCGCCCGGCGCCCCCGATGCGTTAGCTTCGGCCCTCGTGACGATCGACACCCCCAGCCAGAGCCCGACCCCGACGCCCGAGCCCCGCAGCGTCCTGGTGACCGGCGGCAACCGAGGCATCGGCCTGGCCGTGGCCCGCGCCTTCGCGGCCGCCGGCGACCGGGTCGCCGTGACGCACCGGTCGGGGGAGGCGCCGGCCGGGCTGTTCGGCGTGCGGGCCGACGTGACCGACCCGGCGTCGCTGGACGCGGCGTTCGCCGCCGTCGAGGCCGAGCAGGGCGCGGTGCAGGTCCTGGTGGCCAACGCGGGCACCAACCGCGACCAGCTGCTGATGCGGATGAGCGACGAGGACTTCGACACCGTCCTGGACGCCAACCTCGCCGGGGCGTGGCGGGTGGCGCGCCGCGCGGTGCGCGGCATGGTGCGCGCCAAGCACGGCCGCATCATCTTCATGTCCTCGGTCGTGGGCCTGTACGGCTCGCCCGGGCAGACCAACTACGCCGCCTCGAAGTCGGGGATGATCGGGCTGGCCCGGTCCATCGCCCGCGAGCTGGGCGGGCGGGGCATCACCGCGAACGTCATCGCCCCGGGGTTCATCGACACCGACATGACCCGGGAGCTGCCCGAGGCGACCCAGGCCGACTACCGCGGTCGCATCCCGGCCGGCCGCTTCGGCGACGTCGACGACATCGCGCAGGCCGCGCTGTTCCTGGCCGGGGCCGGGTACGTCAACGGGGCGGTGCTGCCCGTCGACGGCGGCCTGGGCATGGGGCACTGAGTGGCGCCGTCCGGGGGGCGCAAGCTCGCCCTGCTCGGGGCGCTGATGATCGCCTTCATCGCCGCCCTGGCGTGGTTGTCGACGTGGGCGCTCGACCGCGGCTGAGACCCGCGCACGGCCCGGGCCGGCCGGTCCCGGCGCGGGCTCACCCCGCGGCGGGGCCGTCGGCCAGGACGGAGTCGGCCAGGTCGGCGTCCTCGACGTCCTCGCGGGTGATGCCCAGCAGCGGCAGCACCGCGTCGAGGTAGGGCACGTTCAGCGCCGCGTCGGCCTGCTCGCGCACGACGGGCTTGGCGTTGAACGCGATCCCCAGCCCGGCCGCGGCGATCATGTCCAGGTCGTTGGCGCCGTCGCCGATCGCGACCGTGCGGTGCAGCGGCAGGCCCTCGGCGGCGGCGAACTCGCGCAGCGCGACCGCCTTCGCGGCGCGGTCCACCACCGGGCCCAGGACGCGGCCGGTGAACCGGCCGTGGACCACCTGCAACCGGTTGGCCCGCACGTGCGCGATGCCCAGCTCGGCCGCCAGCGGCCCCACGACCTCCAGGAAACCCCCCGAGACCAGCGCCAGGGTGAAACCCAGCCGGTGCAGGGTGCGGACCAGCGTCCGCGCCCCGGGGGTCAGCACGACGGCCTCGCGGACGGCGTCGACGACCGAGACGTCCAGCCCCTCCAGGCAGGCGACGCGCTCGCGCAGCGAGGCGCCGAAGTCGATCTCCCCGCGCATCGCGCGCTCGGTGACGGCGGCCACCTCGGCCTCCCGGCCGGCGTGGGCGGCCAGCAGTTCGATGACCTCCTGCTGGATCAGGGTGGAGTCGACGTCCATGACGACCAGCCGGCGGCCCATCCGGGCCAGCCCGGCGGGGGAGACCGCCGCGTCCAGGCCGTGCCGGCCGGCCTCGGTGGCCAGGGTGCGGCGCAGGTGCAGGACGTCCTGGGCGCTGCCGCGGGTGGAGACGTCCAGCTCGACGCTGGTGACCGGTTCGGACGACATCCGCCGGATCCGGTCCACGTTCGCGCCCGCCTCGGCCAGCACGGTCGTCACCCGGGCCACCGCGGCCGGCAGCAGCGGGGCGCCCAGCAGCGTCACGTGCAACCGGCGGGGCCGGTCGGCGCTCGGGGGTTGCGGTGCGCTGCAGCGGATCTGCAGACCTTCCAGGCGCAGCCCGGCGACGGTGGCGCGGACGGCGTCCTCGGCCGTCGTCAGCACCGACAGCGTCAGGACGCCACCGGCGACGACCTGCTCGACGTCCAGGACGTGCGCGCCGGTCCCGTCCAGCGCCGCGAACAGCGCCGACGTCACCCCCGGCCGGTCGGGTCCGGTGACGGTCACGAGCACGGTCGCGGGGTTCGGCACGCCCGCGACCCTACCGGGGGTGGTCGCGGGGCCGGTCAGGCGTTCGTCGCGTCCCGCCAGGCGATGAGGTCGGCCAGGCGGCCCAGGTCGTAGTCGGGGCCGCCGGCGCCGATCGTGAACAACCGGGCCCCCGCGGCGAAGAGGGCCTGGGCCTCCTCGACGCTCTCCACGCCGACCGAGCGCTCGATCTCGCCGGGGTCGCGGCCGATCTCGGCGCACCGCTCGTCGAGGACGGCGGACTTGCGGGTGAACGTCTCGACGTCGCCGAACGTGTGCCAGATGTCGGCGTGCTTGGCGACCAGGCGCAGCGTCTTCTTCTCCCCGCCGCCGCCGATGAGGACGGGGATCTCCCGGGTCGGGGCCGGGTTCAGCTTCGCGAGCCGGGACTCGATGCGCGGCAGGTCGTCGCGCAGCTTGTCGAGGCGGCCGCCGGCGGTGCCGAACTCGTAGCCGTACTCGTCGTAGTCCTTCTCGAACCAGCCCGACCCGATGCCCAGCACCAGCCGGCCGCGGCCGGTGTCGTGGGCCGAGACGTGGTCCACGGTGCGGGCCATGTCGGCCAGCAGTTCGGGGTTGCGGTAGGAGTTGCAGGAGACCAGGGCGCCGATCTCGATGCGGCTGGTGGCCTCGGCCCAGGCGGCGAGCATCGTCCAGCACTCGAAGTGCAGGCCGTCGGGGTCGCCGTACAGCGGGTAGAAGTGGTCCCAGTTGAAGGCGATGTCGGCGCCGAGCTCCTCCGCGCGGGCCGCGGCGGCGCGGATCGCGGGGTACGGGGCGTGCTGGGGCTGCAGCTGCACCCCGATCCGCACCGGGCGGTCCTGGGCGGTGGTGGTCTGCTCGCTCATCAGAGGGTCTGTCCCTTCCCGACGACGGTGATGCCCGAGGGGGTCACGTGGAAACCCCGGGCGCGGTCCTCCTCGGCGTCCACCCCGATGCGGGCGTCGTCGGGGATGGTGACGAACTTGTCGACGATGGCGCGCTGGACGACGGCGTGCCGCCCGACCTGCACCCCGTCCATGAGCACCGACTCCGACACGTGCGCCCAGGAGTCCAGCCGCACGTTGGGGGAGACGATCGACTTCTCCACCAGCGCACCGGACACGACGGTGCCCTGGCTGACGATGGAGTTCACCGCGTGCCCGTAGGTGCCCTGCCAGCCGTGCACGAACTTCGCCGGCGGGTAGTAGTCCTGGGCGGCGATGATGGGCCACTCGTAGTTGTAGAGGTTGAAGACCGGCAGCACCGAGATGAGGTCCATCTGGGCCTCGAAGTAGGCGTCCAGGGTCCCCACGTCGCGCCAGTAGGCGCGGTCGCGGTCGGTGGCGCCGGGCACCTCGTTGTCCTTGAAGTCGTACACCGACGCCAGGCCGCGCTCGACGAAGCTGGGCACGATGTCGCCGCCCATGTCGTGTTTGGAGTCCTCGCGCTCGGCGTCGCGGGTCACGGCGTCGACGAGGGCGTCGGCGTCGAACACGTAGTTGCCCATCGAGGCCAGGACCTCGTGGGGGGAGTCGTCCAGGCCCTTGGGGTCCTTCGGCTTCTCCAGGAACTCCGCGATGCGCTGCGAGCCCGGGGCGGTCTGGATGACGCCGAACTGGTCGGCCAGCGAGATGGGCTGGCGGATCGCGGCGACGGTGCACGGCGACCCCGACGCGACGTGCGCGTCGACCATCTGGGAGAAGTCCATCCGGTACACGTGGTCGGCGCCGACCACGACGACGATGTCGGGCCGCTCGTCGCTGATGAGGTTCAGCGACTGGTAGATGGCGTCGGCCGACCCGGCGTACCAGCGCTGCCCCACGCGCTGCTGCGCCGGGACCGAGGCGATGTAGGAGCCGAACAGGTTCGACATCCGCCAGTTCTGCGAGAGGTGCCGGTCCAGGGAGTGCGACTTGTACTGCGTCAGGACCACGATCTTGCGGTACGCGGCGTTGACGAGGTTCGACAGGGCGAAGTCGATGAGGCGGTACGTCCCCCCGAAGGGCACGGCCGGTTTGGCCCGGTCCGCGGTGAGTGGCATGAGCCGTTTGCCCTCCCCACCGGCGAGGACGATCGCGAGGACGTTCGGTGTGGCCACGAGGGGCACACTAGGCCCCAGTACGGTGGGTTGCCCATCAGGCGCGTGGAACACTCGCCGATCAGCTTGCGGGAAGGGGAGTTCGATGCGTGTCGACCTGCTGACCAAGGAGTACCCGCCGGAGATCTACGGCGGTGCCGGCGTCCACGTCGCCGAACTGGTCCGCGCCCTGCGCGCCCTGCCCGGCGGCCCGCAGGTGCAGGTCCGCGCCTTCGGCGCCCCGCGCGAGGAATCGGGCGCCACCGGCTACCCCGACCCCGGCGAGCTCGCCGGCGCCAACGCCGCGCTGCGCACCCTCGGGGTCGACCTGGCCATCGCCGCCGACGCCGCCGGCGCGGACCTGGTGCACTCCCACACCTGGTACGCGAACATGGCCGGCCACCTCGCCTCGCTGCTGCACGGCGTCCCGCACGTCGTGACCGCCCACAGCCTCGAACCGCTGCGGCCGTGGAAGGCCGAGCAGCTCGGCGGCGGCTACCGCGTCTCCTCCTGGGCCGAGCGGACCGCGTTCGAGGCCGCCGCGGCCGTCGTCGCGGTCAGCGCCGGGATGCGCGCGGACATCCTGCGCTCCTACCCGGGGCTGGACCCCGAGCGCGTCCACGTCGTGCACAACGGCATCGACGCCACCGAGTGGACGCCCGTGCAGGGCCGGGACCTGGTGCGCGCCAACGGCGTCGACCCCGACCGGCCCTCGGTCGTGTTCGTGGGGCGCATCACCCGGCAGAAGGGGCTGCCGCACCTGCTGCGCGCCGCCGCGCAGCTGCCGCCGGAGGTCCAGCTCGTCCTGTGCGCCGGTGCCCCGGACACCCCCGAGATCGCCGCCGAGGTCGCCGGCCTCGTCGCGGACCTGCAGGCGACCCGCGAGGGCGTCGTGTGGCTGGACCGGCACCTGTCGCGCGCCGAGCTGCTCGAGCACCTCTCCCAGGCCACCGTGTTCGTGTGCCCGTCGGTGTACGAGCCCCTCGGCATCGTCAACCTCGAGGCGATGGCCTGCGGCGCGGCCGTCGTCGGCACCGCCACCGGCGGCATCCCCGAGGTCGTCGAGGACGGCGTCACCGGCTGGCTGGTGCCCATCGAGCAGGTCACCGACGGCACCGGCGCCCCCGTCGACCCCGACCGGTTCGTCGCCGACCTCGCCGCCACCCTCGCCGAGGCCGTCGCCGACCCCGACCGGGCCCGCGCCTTCGGTGCCGCCGGGCGCACCCGCGCCGTCGAGCGGTTCTCCTGGGACGCGATCGCCGCGCGGACCCTGGAGGTGTACCGCTCGGTGCTGTGAGCCGGGCGCGTCCGGCCGCCCGCGCGCACGGGCGGCCGGCGCCCGCCCGCGCCGGTCCGGGCCGGGGGTGCGAGCATCACCGCGTGAGCACGCCGACACCGCCGACCACGCCCCCCGCGACGGTGGTGGCGGTCGAACCGGTCCTGCCGACCCACCGGTACGCCCAGGGCGACATCGCCGACGTCCTGGCCCCGCTGCTGACCGACCCCGGCCCCGGCCGGGCCCTGCTGCACCGCCTGCACGCCGCCACCGGCGTCGGCACCCGCCACCTGGCGCTGCCGCTGGAGGCCTACCCCGGCCTCGTCACCGGCCCCGGGGCCTTCGACACCACCAACGCCCTGTTCGCCGACCTGGCCCTGGACCTGGCCGAGCGGGCCGTCAAGGGGGCCCTGGCCACGGCCGGGCTGGAACCGCACGACGTCGACGTGCTGCTGTTCACGACCGTCACCGGGGTGGGGGCGCCGTCGGTGGACGCGCTGCTGCCCGACCGCGTCGGGCTGCGGCCGGACGTGCTGCGCTGGCCCGGGTTCGGGCTGGGCTGCGTCGCCGGTGCGAGCGGCCTGGCGCTGCTGGAGCGGTTCTGCGCCGGCCGCCCCGGGTCGGTGGGGCTGCTGGTCAGCGTCGAGCTGTGCTCGCTGACCCTGCAGGCCGGTGACCGGTCGGTGGCCAACGTCGTGGCCAGCGGCCTGTTCGGCGACGGCGCCACCGCCGTGGTCGTCACCGGCGGCGACCACCCCGGCCCGGGCTGGCGGGTGCTGGACCACACCTCCCGCGTGCTGCCGGACTCCGCCGACGCCCTCGGCTGGCGGGTCGGGTCCTCCGGCCTGCGGATCGTGCTGTCGGCGCAGCTGCCGCAGGTCCTGGCCCGGCACGTCGGCCACGACCTGCGCGCCTTCCTCGGCCGGCACCGGGACGACGGGGACGACGGGGACGACGGGGGAGGGGGCGGCCGCGGGGTGGACCGGTGGGTCGTGCACCCCGGCGGCCCGAAGGTCCTGGACGCCGTGGCCGCCGCCGCCGACCTGCCGGCCGGCGCCCTGGACGTCTCCCGGGAGGTGCTGCGCGAGTGCGGGAACCTGTCCAGCTCCGCGGCGCTGCACGTCCTGGCCCGCACCGCCGCCGACCCCGGGCAGCGGGCCGTGGTCCTGGGCGTCGGGCCCGGCGTCAGCACCCAGACCGTGCTGCTGGAGCGGGTGTGAGCGCCCTCGTCGTCGCCCTCGTCGCGGCCACCGGCCTCGAGCGGGTCGCCGAGCTGGTGGTGTCCACCCGCAACGCCCGCTGGTCCTTCGCCCGCGGTGGCCGCGAGAGCGGCCGCGGCCACTTCCCCCCCATGGTGGCGCTGCACACCGGCCTGCTCGTGGCGGTGCTGGTGGAGTGGTTCGCCGCCGGGCGCACCTTCGTCCCCGCCCTGGGGTGGCCGATGCTGGCGCTCGTCCTGGCCTCCCAGGCGCTGCGGTGGTGGTGCATCACCACCCTCGGGCCGCGCTGGAACACCCGGGTGATCGTCGTGCCGGGCCTGGAGCTGGTCGCCCGCGGCCCGTACCGGTGGTTCAAGCACCCCAACTACGTCGCGGTCGTCGTGGAGGGCTTCGCCCTGCCGCTGGTCGCCTCGTGCTGGTGGACGGCGCTGGGGTTCACCGTCCTGAACGCGGTGCTGCTGCTGGGCTTCCGGCTGCCGGCCGAGAACCGCGCCCTGGCCCAGCTCCCGGCCCCCGGCCCCGCCGGGCGCTGAGGGACCCGCCGCTCACACCCGCCCGGCGGCGTCCTCGGCGGGGGCGTTGACGGCCGCGACCAGCGCCCGGCGCGCCACGGCCCCCACCTCCCGCAGCGCCGCCGCCCGCGACGTCGCCTCCAGGCTGGTGATCGCGGCCCCGTCGTCCTCGGTGGCCAGGTCCACGATGGCCAGCACCCGCGCCGCGGTCTGCGCCACCCGCAGCGCGCGGGGCGCGAACCCCGGCGGGAGCGCGTCGCGGACCAGTCCGCCGTCGCGGACCGCGGCGATCCGGTCGGCGGCCTCCTCCCGCCAGCGCGCCACGTCCAGCGTCGACAGCGCCCGCGTCGCGGTGGCCAGCGCCACCCGCAGCTCCTGCTCGGACTCGGCGACGCCGGAGGACTCCGGGACCCGCCGCGGCGCGGCCGCGTGCACGTCCCAGCGCACGAGGGCCCCCGGCTCCCACACCGACCCGAACTCGGTGACCTGCGGCACCAGCGCCCACCGCCGCCCCCCGCCCGGCTCCCCGCCCGGCCCGGCGGCCGGTTCGAGCAGGACGCACTCCCCGGCCTCCAGCGCGGCCACGTTCACCGCCGCCGGCCCCGGCAGCCCGCGCGGGTCCCCGGGCACCGGCAGCACCAGCAGCAGCCGGTCCAAGCCCCCACCGGCACCGGCACCGGCGGCGGACCCGGCCAGCGCCCCCAGCAGCCCCGCGAGGTCCCCGGTCCCGGCGCCCGGCCCGGCCCCGGCGTCGTCCTCCCACCGCACGCCGTGCGGCTCGTCGTCACGCACGACGGCCGCGACGGCCCCGGCGACGGGCACGCGACCGGTCAGCACACCCGTTCCCCAGGCGGCCAACCGCGCGGAGCGGGGCAGGTCCAGCACAGGCGCGAGGATACGACTCGTTAGGGTCGCGACCATGAGCGACACCATGCGCGACGTCACGAGCGACGTCGTGGACCGGGAACCCGCCTCGGTGCTGGACCTGTCCGCGGTGACGGTCCGGCGCGGCACCAGCGTCCTGCTCGACGCGGTCGACCTGGCCGTCGAGGACGGTGAGCGCTGGGTCGTCCTGGGCCCCAACGGCGCCGGCAAGTCCACCCTGCTGTCCGTGGCCGCCGCCCGCCTGTTCCCCACCTCCGGGCGCGTCAGCGTCCTGGGCGAGACCCTCGGCCGGGTCGACGTCTTCGAGCTGCGCCCCCGCATCGGACTGGCCAGCACCGCGCTGAGCGCCTCGGTGCCGGGCCAGGAGAAGGTCCGCGACGTCGTCGTCACCGCCGCCTACGGCGTCACCGGCCGCTGGCGCGAGGAGTACGACCCCGACGACGAGTCCCGGGCCGAGGACCTGCTGGCCCTGCTGGGCGTCGCCCACCTCGCCGGGCGCGCCTTCGCGACCCTGTCCGACGGCGAGCGCAAGCGCACCCAGATCGCCCGCGCCCTCATGACCGACCCCGAGCTGCTGCTGCTGGACGAACCCGCCGGCGGTCTCGACCTCGGCGGCCGCGAGGACCTGCTGCGTCGGCTCACGGCGCTCGCGGCCGACCCCGCCGCCCCGACGCCGGTGATGGTGACCCACCACGTCGAGGAGATCCCGGTCGGCACCACCCACGCCCTGCTGCTGCGCGGCGGCCGGGTCGTGGCCGCGGGGCCGGTCGAGCAGACCCTGACGTCGGCGGCGCTGTCGGAGACGTTCGGGCTGCGCCTGGAGGTCAGCGCCGACCAGGGCCGCTTCGCCGCCCGGGCCGTCTGAGACCGCGCCCGGGGACGCCCGGGCCCGGCCGGCCCGGCCGCCGGAGGGCGTCAGGGGCGCAGCAGCACCGTCTCCCAGCCGTCGTCGGCGCGCGAGTACCGCAACCGCAGGTGGTGGTCCTCGTCGCCGGTCCCGTCGGGGTCGCCGGGCCCGGCCTGGAAGAACTCCATCCGGCCCGCGTCCACGCCCCACAGCCGCCACGTCGGTGCCGAGACCGCGCCCGGTTCCTCCAGGTGCACCAGGTCGGCGGGGTCGCCCAGCGCGTCCGACAGCCACGCCTCGTCGTGCAGGGGCCGGCTCTGCCGGTCCACCAGCGCCTCGGCGCGGGCGCTGAGCGACAACCGCGCGAACGCCGCCGCCGTGCGGGCCTCGTCGGCGGCCCGCACGGTGCCGCGCACCCGCACCTGCCGCCCCAGCTGCGGCCAGTGGAACACCAGCGCCGCCACCGGCACCCGCCCCAGCTGCTTGCCCTTGGGGCTGGTCTCGCTGGCCGAGAGCCAGAAGGCGTGGTCGTCGACGTCCTCCAAGACGGTGACGCGCGCGTCGGGGCGGCCGGCGACGTCGACGGTGGCCAGCGTCATCACGTGCGCGGCCGGCACCCCGGCCGCGACCGCGGCCCGCAACCACTGCTCGAACAGGACGACGGGGTCGGACGGGGCGGTCTCGGGGTCGAGCACCGCCGCCGGCTCCACCGGCTGGGGCCGGGGCCAGGACAGGCCCTCCAGGAAGCGGGACAGCTCGCTGCGCACCCTGCGACGGTAGCCCGTGCCCGGTCCCGCCCCGGCACCTGCCCGGCCCCGCCCGGGTGCGCGGGCCGCCCTCACGGGCCCACGTCCCACAACGCGCGGTAGTAGGCGGTGCGCACCGGGTCCGCGGCGACGCCGTAGGCGTCCAGGAACACCGGCTGCCAGCCCGGCCCGTAGTTCCAGTCCAGGCTCACCGTCGCCACCGCCAGGTCCGCCCACCGGTCGCCGACCCCCAGGGCGGACAGGTCCACCCAGCCGGTGGCCGCCCCGTCCTCGCCCAGCAGCGTGTTCGGCGAGCAGGCGTCGCCGTGGCACACCACCAGCCGGTCCACCGGCGGCGGCGTCCGCAGCGCGCTCGCGTCGCCGACCGCCCGGGCCAGCCGGTGCGGCACCGACCAGTCGAAGGGGCACTCGCGCACCGGCAGCGCGTCGTGCCAGCGCCGCAGGGCCCGCCCCAGCGACGGCACCGCCACCTGCGGGCGGGCGAGCCAGCGCGGGTCGACGGCGCTGCGCCCGGGCAGGGCCCGCGAGACCAGCCACGACCCGTGCTCGTCCGCGCCGGTCGCCAGCACCCGCGGCACCGGCAGCCACGCCGCGGCCCACCGCGACCGCCGCGCCTCGGCGGCCAGGTCCAGCGCCGTCCCCGCCGGGGCCCACTTGCAGAACACCGCCCCGGCCGGTCCGCGCAGCGCGAACGTGGTCCCGCCCACGGCGTTGACCCACACCGCCGGCAGCGCCGGGAGGTCCGCGCCCGGCCCGCCCCAGCGGGCCAGCACCGGCCGCAGCGAGGGCGGGACGGGCACCGGCCCGGCGGGCACCTGGCTGATCGGGACGCTCACCCGGGCGATCGTGCCGCACGACCGAACCAGCGCGCCCCCTGCCTCGTGGTGTGCTCGGGAGGTGCTCGCGCACGCCCCACCACCAGCAGCACGAGCGGGACGAGGACCACGACATGACCGACGCCGACGAGGACCTCGTGCGCGCCCTGCACGACGAGCACGCCGGTGCGCTGTGGGCCTACGTCGTCTCCCTCACCGGCGACCGCGTCAGCGCCCAGGACGTCGTGCAGGAGACCCTGCTGCGCGCCTGGCGCCACCCCGAGGCCCTCGACCCCGCCCGCGGCTCGACCCGCGCGTGGCTGTTCACCGTCGCCCGCCGCCTGGTCATCGACGACTGGCGCTCGGCCCGCAACCGCCGCGAGAGCGTGCACGCCGACGTCCCCGAGCGCGCCGTCGTCGACGAGTCCGAGCAGGTCCTGCAGCAGTGGGTGGTGGCCCAGGCCCTGACCCGGCTCTCCCCCGAGCACCGCGCCGTCCTGGCCCACTGCTACTTCGCCGGCCGCTCGGTCGCCGAGGCCGCCCGCCTGCTCGGCGTCCCGGAGGGCACCGTGAAGTCCCGCACCCACTACGCCCTGATGAACCTCAGACTGGCCCTGCAGGAGATGGGGGTGAGCCGCTGATGACCGGACCGTCCACGACCCCGCTCGGACCCGACCCCGCGGACCGCTTCGCGACCAGCGCCGGGCCCTACGTCCTGGGTGCGCTGTCGCCGGCCGAGCGCAGCGAGTTCGAGGACCACCTGCGGACCTGCCCGGACTGCCGCCGCGGCGTCGAGCAGCTCGCCGGCCTGCCCGGCCTGCTCTCGCGCACCCCGCCGCAGGTCGTCGCCACCCTCACCGAGGACGACCCCGCCGCCGCCCTGCGCGAGGGCACCGGCGTCCCGCAGACCGTCCTGCCCGGGCTGCTGCGCGCGGTCCGCCGCCGCCGCACCACCCGCCGCGCCGTCCTGGCCGGGGGGCTGGTCGCCGCCGCCGCGCTGGTGGCCGCCGTCGCCACCGGCGGCCTGGACGCCGGCCGGGCCCCCGCCCCCACAGCCGCACCGGCCCCCGCGCCCACCCCCGGCACGACCTCGGCCGCGCCCGGGGACGGTGGGCAGCCGCAGCCGATGGACCCGGTGGTCGACACCCCCATCACCGCCACCGTCGCCCTCACCGAGGTCGGCTGGGGCACGAAGGTCGACCTGGTGTGCGCCTACGCCCACGCCCGGACCGAGCAGGCCTACCGCTACGCCCTCGTCGTCACCGACCGCACCGGCGCCCACGAGCAGATCGGCACCTGGACGGCCGTGCCCGGCAAGGACGCCCAGCTGACCGGCGCCACCTCCTGGACCCGCGACCAGATCGCCAGCGTGCAGGTCCAGACCACCGGCGGCCTGACCGTCCTGCAGCTCGACGAGACCTGACGGCGGGGGCCGGCGGGGGCCGGCGGGGGCCGGCGGGGGAGCGGGGAGCGGTCAGCCCCCGAACCCCTGCCCGTCCAGCTCGTCGGCCACCCGCTGCACCATCGCGACGTACCAGTCGGCGTGGTTGTAGCGGAACACCGCGCGCGCCTCCGCGTCCCGGCCGGCGCCGGCCCCGTTGGCGCACAGGTACTTCGCTGCGCTGAACACCGCGTCGGCCGGGTCCTGCGCCGAGACCGCCCCGTCCCCGCCGCCGTCCACCCCGTAGGCGGCGAACGTCGCGGGCATGAACTGCATCGGTCCCACCGCCCCGGCCGAGCTCGGCCCGGTGTTCACCCCGTGCCCGCTCTCCACCTGCCCCACCGCCGCCAGCAGCGCCGGGCGCATCCCCGCGCACGTCGCCGCCGCCCGCACGTACAGGTCCGCGTAGTCCGCCGGGACCGCCCGGGCGTGCACGCCCGCGGCCCGCCCGGCCACCGACGCGCTGACCGCCGCCGCCTGCTCCTGCGCCGCGGCCAGCTCCCGGGCCAGGGCCGCCGCCCGCGCCGCCGCGGCCGCGTCCTGCGCGGCCTGCAGCCGCGCCGCCTCGCCCTCCAGCGCCGCGACCTGCTCGCGCGCCGTCCCCAGGGCCCGCTGCGCGCGCTCCACCCGGGCCGCGACGTCCCGCACCGCCGCCACCGCCTGCGCGGCGCCGGCGTCCGCCCGCTCCGAGCGCTCCCGGCTCTCCCGCGCGGCGTCCTGCTCCGAGCGCACCCGCACCCGGTCGGTCCGGCGCACCGCCGAGAACACCCGCGCCGTCAGCGCCGGGTCGCCCCCGGCCACCGCCGAGGACAGCAGCGCCAGCCCCCGCCGGGCCCCGTCGGTCCCGGCGTCCATGTACATCGACCGGACCCGCCGGGTGGCCAGCGCCTGCGAGCGCTGCGCCGCCGAGCCCGCCCGGTCCGCCTCGACCTGCGCCTGCACGCTCGCGCCGACCGCGGTGCCCACCGCCGCCTCGGACCGTTCCAGCTCCCGCCGGGCCGCCTCGACCTGCTCCACCGCCGCCCGCACCGACTCCGCCGCGGTCGCCGCCTCCGAGCGCGCCTGGGCCGCGGTGCGCGGCCCGGTCCCCGCCGCCGGGGTCGCCGGGTCGGCGCTCGCGGGCGCGGCCAGCAGCGTCGCGGTGACCAGCGGGGCCAGGGTGAGCAGCAGGGCCGGGCCGAGCGCGCGGCCCAGCCGGCCGGTGGCGGGGGCGGGGTGGGGTGCGCGCGGGGTCACCCGCAGGGGATCGACGTCGCCGGAACCGATCTTGAGTTCCCACCCGCTTGCAGGCGGTGACCATGCGATTACCCCGATATGCTCCCCGGCACGTCGACGGATCTGCACACTCTCACCACGGGAGCGATTCGTTCACGGTGTGGTGGGTAGTTGCCACGGGGAGTGACCTTTTACCGGGGACAGGCAGTGGGTGGGGTGGAACGCCGTGGGTGAGGTGACGCACCGGGGCCGGTGGCACCGCCGGCTGGACGCCGTCTGCGCCGACCCGGCCCTGCTGCGCCTGGTCCTGCACCCCGTCGTCGACGTCGCCGCCGGCCGCGTCGCCGGCTACGAGGTCCTGTCCCGCTTCCCCTCCGCCGTCCCCACCGAGGAGTGGTTCCGCGCCGCCCGCGCCCTGGGCCGCGACGCCGACCTCGATCTCGTCGTCCTGACCTGCGCGTTGGCCCGGCTGCCGCACCTGCCGCCCGGCACGTTCCTGACCGTCAACGCCAGCCCTACCTCCCTGTCCGACGACCGGGTCATGGCCGCCCTGCTGGCCCACGACCTCACCGGCGTCGTCCTGGAGCTGACCGAGCACGCCGACTGCGACCCCCGCGACCTCATCGGCCCCCTGACCCGGCTGCGCGCCCGCGGCGCCCTCGTCGCCCTCGACGACGTCGGCACCGGCCACTCGGGCCTGCTGCGGATGGCCGTGGTGCGCCCGGACATCCTCAAGATCGACCTGCAGCTGGTCCGCGACCTGCACCACGACCTCGTCAAGCGGTCCCTGGTGCAGTTCCTCGGCGAGTGCGCCGGCCGCCTGGACGCCTGGATCATCGCCGAGGGCGTCGAGACCGTCGACGAGCTCGACGTCCTGCGCGGCATGGGCGTCCCCCTGGTCCAGGGGTTCCTGCTGGCCCGCCCCGGCGACGACTTCGACCCGCTGACCGCACCGGCCCGCCACCTGCTGGACGCCTCCCGCGCCCCGGTCCCCGCCGCCGGTCCCCACCCCCGCCACGCCGGGCGCCTGGCCCGGCGCACCAAGACCGCCCGCGACGTCGCCGGCGCCGTGCGCGCGGTCAGCGAGGAACCGGCTCCCGTGGTCGTCGTCGACGCCGAGGACGTGCCCCGCGTCATCGTCCTGCCCCCGCACCGCCCCGGGGACGGGCCGCGCGTCGAGCCGGTCGAGACGACCCTGGCCCCCGAGACGCCCGTGGCCGAGGTCGCCGCCCGCGCCGTGGCCCGCGGCGGCGCCGTCCGCTTCGACCCGCTGGTGTGCACCGACGGCACGGGCCGCTACGTGGGCGTCGTCGGCTTCGAGGACCTCGTCCTGGACCTGGCCGCGACCTCGGCGCACGTCCCGGCCGCACCCGCCCACGCACCTGCTCATTCGACCGCACCGGTCGCCCACCCGGCCGGACCCCGGCCCCGGACCCTCTGGAGGAGGGGCGCGTGAAGGCCTTCCGCTGCGGCGACGTCGTCCCCGGCTGCACCCGCGAGTTCACCGGCGCCGACCGCGCCGAGATCCTCGCCCAGGTCGCCGAGCACGCCCGCGCCGACCACCACGTCGAGGTCGACGCCGGCCTCGTGCAGGCCGTCGAGGCCAACCTGCACGACCGCTGACGCCCCCGGCGCCCGGCCGGTGGTCTCAGCCGGCCAGGCGCGGCGGGAACCCGCCGGTGGCCACCGGGCCCCACCCGGTGATCGTCATCCGCAGCAGCGACTTGCCCTGGTCCCGCATCGCCTGCCGGTACTCCGCCCAGTCCGGGTGCTCCCCGGCGATGCAGCGGAAGTACTCCACCAGCGGCTCCACGGCCTCCTCCCCGTCCAGGACCTCCAGCTCGCCGTCGAGCTGCACCCACGCGTCGCCGAAGTCGTCCGACAGGACCACCGCCGAACCCCGCCGGTCGCGCCGCGCGTTCACCGCCTTCGCCCGGTCCGGGTACGTCGAGACCACCAGCCGGCCCTGCTCGTCCACCCCGGCCGTCACCGGCGACGACTGCGGCCGCCCGTCGGCCCGGAACGTCGTCAGCACCACGTGGTGGCGGGGACGGACGAAAGCCAGCATCTCGGCACGGTCGACACGACGCACGGTCGCCACGGTTCGCGGGGTCACGGGCCGTGACGCTACCCTCGGTCGCCGCCGACAGCACCCGCGTGCCGGCACCCGCGGGACGGGCGACCCCCGGCCCCGGGCAGACCCACCACTCCCGAGCACCCGTCCGGAGCCGATCCCGGACCGCTCGACACGACGCGAGGAGGCATCGTGCAGGAGCACGGACCCGCGAACCACCCCACCGGCAGCGCCGCCGGGACCGCCACCGGAGCCGGTCACGGACCCGGTGCCGGGCTGGGCACCGGGCTCAAACCCCGCCACATCACCATGATCTCCATCGCCGGGGTCATCGGCGCCGGCCTGTTCGTCGGCTCCAAGAACGCCATCGCCGAGGCCGGGCCCGGCGTCCTGCTGTCCTACGCCCTCGCCGGCACCCTGGTCGTCCTGGTCATGCGGATGCTCGGGGAGATGGCCACCGCCCAGCCCGACACCGGCTCCTTCTCCACCTACGCCGACCGCGCCCTGGGCCGCTGGGCCGGGTTCAGCGTCGGCTGGCTCTACTGGTGGTTCTGGGTCCTGGTCATCCCCGTCGAGGCCACCGCCGCCGCCGACATCCTCAGCTCCTGGCTCGGTGCCCCCCAGTGGGTCTGGGCCCTGGCCGTCACCCTCCTGCTCACCGCCACCAACCTCGCCAGCGTCGGCAACTACGGCGAGTTCGAGTTCTGGTTCGCCGGCATCAAGGTCGTCGCCATCGTCGGGTTCATCGTCGTCGGCGTCCTGGCCATCACCGGCGTCCTGCCCGGTTCCGACGTCTCCGGCACCCCCGGTCTGCGCCTCGACGGCGGGTTCCTGCCCAACGGTTTCAGCGCCGTCCTGGCCGCGATGCTGCTCACGATGTTCAGCTTCATGGGCACCGAGATCGTCACCATCGCCGCCGCCGAGTCGCCGGACCCCCAGAAGGGCGTGCGGCGCGCGGTGAACTCCGTCATCGGCCGCATCGCGGTGTTCTACCTGCTGTCGATCTTCGTCGTCGTCGCGCTCGTGCCGTGGAACTCCCCGGAACTGGACGAGGTCGGCTCGTTCCAGACGACGCTGCAGGCCATCGGCATCCCCGGCGCCGCCACGATCATGGACATCGTCATCCTCACCGCCGTCGCCAGCTGCCTGAACTCCGCCCTCTACACCGCCTCGCGCATGGTGTTCTCCCTCTCCCGCCGTGGCGACGGGCCCCGCTGGCTGTCCCACGTCTCCGGCCGCGGCGTGCCGTACCCGGCGATCCTGGCCTCCACCGCCGTCGGGTTCCTCGCCGTCGTCGGCAACTACCTGCTGCCCGACCGCATCTTCGGGATGCTCCTGGCCACCAGCGGCGCCCTCGCCCTGGTCGTCTACGCGATCATCGCCCTCAGCCAGCTGCGGATGCGCCGCCGCCTGGACGCCGAGGGTGAGCGCCCCGCCGTGCGCATGTGGCTGTTCCCGTGGCTGACCTACGCCGCGCTCGCGTTCATCGTCGTCGTCCTGGCCCTCATGGTGATCCTGCCCGGGCAGCGGGTCGAGCTGACCCTGTCCCTGGTCCTGACCGCCGTCGTCGTCGCCGTCGGCGTCCGCCACCAGCGCACCACCTCCCGCGTCGACCTGACCGGCGCCGGGACCGGGACCGGCGCCCGTCGCTGACCCCGCGCCGACCCCGCGCCGCCGACCGTCGCACCCACCGTCCGGAGGACGACCCCCCACCGGCACCTGTGGTCCGATGGGGGAGTGCGACACCCGACGCTGCTGGCCGCCGGCCTCGCCGCCGGGGGCACCGGCCTGTGGTGGGCCGGCGCCCCCGGCGGCACCGCCTGGCACCTGCTGCCGCTGGCGGTGGCCGCCGCCACCCAGCTCAGCGTCACCCGCCTGCCCCTGACCAGCGCCGCCGTCGCCGCCGCCGCCTTCGCCGCCGACGCGCTGCTGCCCCCCGGCACCGGCCTGCCCCTGGTCACCACCGTCGCCCTCACCAACGCCCTGTACCACGCCCACACCCTCACCACCCCCGCCCGCCGCACCGCCCTGGGCGTCGGCGCCGTCGTCGCCGTCCTGGCCGCCGGGACGCTCGCCCTGGCCCACGACCCCCGCGACGCCCTCGGCCTGACCCTCACCCTCGCCTCCGTCCTCGGCATCCCCCTGCTCTGGGCCCGCGACGTCCGGCGCAGCGCCGACCTGGCCCGCCTGGCCGCCGACCGCGCCCGCCGCGACGAGCGCGCCGCCATGGCCCGCGACCTGCACGACGTCGTCGCCGGGCACCTGTCCGGCATCGCCCTGCAGTCCGAGGCCGCCCTGGCCGTCGCCCGGCGCACCGGCACCGACACCACCGTCCTGACCGGCATCCGCGCCGCCAGCGTCGAGTCCCTGCACCAGATGCGCGTCATGATCGACCTCGTGCGCGCCGACCCCGCCGCGGCCGAGGAGGTCGCCACCACCCCCGGCACCGACGACCTGCCCGCCGCGCTCGCCGCCGCCGTCGACCTCGCCCGCGGCGCCGGCCTGGACGTGCGCGCCGACCTGGACGCCCCGCCGGACCTGCCCCCGCTGACCGCCCAGACGCTGCACCGGGTCCTGACCGAGGCCCTCACCAACGCCCGCAAGCACGCCGCGCCCGGCCCGGTGGACGTCCACCTCACCCGCCGCGACGGGGCCGTGCACCTGCGCGTGGACTCCCCGCTGCGCCCCGGCACCGCCGCCGGGCGCGCCGGCCACGGCCTGCGGGGGATCCGCGAACGCGTCCAGGCCCTGCACGGCACCGCGACCGCCGCCGCCCACCACGACCGCTGGCGCGTCGAGGTCGTGCTGCCCCCGCCCACCGCGCCGCCCGTCCCGGCCCGCCCCGTCCCGGCGGTCCCGGTGGTCCCGACGTGAGCGTCCGCGTCCTGCTCGCCGACGACCACACCGCCGTCCGCACCGGGCTGCGGATGATCCTCACCGCCGAACCCGACCTCGACGTCGTCGGCGAGGCCGCCGACGGCGCCGCCGCCGTGGCCCTGACCCGCGCGCTGCGCCCCGACGTCGTCGTCATGGACCTGCGCATGCCCGGCACCGACGGCGTCACCGCCACCGGCGACATCGTCCGCGACCACCTCGCCGACGTGCTCGTCCTGACGACCTTCGACCTCGACGACCTCGTCCTGGCCGCCCTGCGCGCCGGCGCCGCCGGCTTCCTGCTCAAGACCGCCGACGGCCCCACCCTCACCGACGCCGTCCGGCGCGTCGCCGCCGGCGAGGGCGTCCTGGCCCCCGAGGTCACCCGCACCCTCCTCGACGCCTACAGCGCCGCCCCCCGGCCCCGGCCCGCCGCGGACCTGTCCACCCTCACCGACCGCGAGCTCGACGTCCTGCGCTGCCTGGGCCGCGGCCAGTCCAACGCCGACCTCGCCGCCCACCTGCGCATCTCACCCCTGACCGCCAAGACCCACGTCTCCCGGCTCCTGACCAAGCTCGCCCTCACCTCCCGCGTCCAGGCCGCCCTGCTGGCCCGCGACGCCGGGCTCACCTGACCACCGCACCCGGACCCCAGGACCAGGACCCGTGAAGCTCCTCCTCGTCGACGACGAGACCCTCCTCGCCGACACGATCCGCCGCGGCCTCGAAGCCGAGGGCGCCACCGTCGACGTCGCCCACGACGGCCGCACCGGCTACCAGCGCGCCCTCACCGGCGCCTACGACGTCCTCGTCCTCGACCTCATGCTCCCGGGCCGCAACGGCTACGAGGTCTGCCGCGACCTGCGCGCCGCCGGCGTCTGGACCCCCGTCCTCGTCCTCACCGCCAAGGACGGCGAGTACGACCAGGTCGACGCCTTCGACCTCGGCGCCGACGACTACCTCACCAAGCCCTTCTCCTTCCCCGTCCTGCTCGCCCGCCTGCGCGCCCTGCACCGCCGCGGCGCCCCCGAACGCCCCGTCGTCCTCACCGCCGGCGACCTCACCCTCGACCCCGGCACCCGCCGCGTGCACCGCGGCGACGTCGAGATCACCCTCACCACCCGCGAGTTCGCCCTCCTCGAGCACCTCCTGCGCCACCGCGACGACGTCCTGTCCAAGCAGGACCTCCTCGACGCCGTCTGGGACACCACCGTCGTCACCGACCCCAACGTCGTGGAGGTCTACATCCGCTACCTGCGCAGGAAGATCGACATCCCGTACGGCCGCAACGCCCTGCAGACCGTCCGCGGCGCCGGCTACCGGCTCGCCGCCGACGGCGGCTGACCCGGCCCCGCCGCCGGTCCTTCCGCCGGCCCCACCGGCAGCAGCACCCGCACCGACGCGCCCCCGCCCGCGCGCTCGCCGACCACCACCCGCCCCGCGTGCGCGGCCACCACCTCCGCCACGATCGCCAGCCCCAGCCCCGTGCCGCCCGGGCCGCCCGGGCCGCCCGCACCCCGCTGCCGGCTGTCGTCGAGCCGGACGAACCGCCCCAGCACCCGCTCCCGGTCGGCCACCGGGATCCCCGCGCCGTCGTCGGCCACCGTCACCACCGCCCACGACGCCCCGTCCACCACCTCCGGGCCCACGGCCAGCTCCACCGCCGACCCCGCGTGCCGCACCGCGTTGTCCACCAGGTTCCGCACCACCCGCGCCAGCGCCGCCGCGTCCCCCAGCACCCGCACCGGCACCGTCGAGAC
This sequence comes from Kineococcus rugosus, assembly GCF_050871975.1. Lineage (NCBI taxonomy): Bacteria > Bacillati > Actinomycetota > Actinomycetes > Kineosporiales > Kineosporiaceae > Kineococcus > Kineococcus rugosus. The sequence goes on from NZ_JBJLSJ010000002.1 coordinate 50,318, forward strand.
CGCCACCGGCAACCCCGACACCGCCCGCACCCGCGCCGCCTCGACCTCCACCACCTCGTCGAGGTCCACCTCGCCCACCGGACCGGCCGCCAGCCGCCCCTCGTCGGCCCGCGCCAGCAGCAGCAGGTCACCCACCAGCGCCTCCAGCCGCGCGCTCTCGGACCCCACCAGCTCCGTGAACCCCCGGTCCACGCCCCCCGCCCGCGACCACACCTGCGCCGCCGCCGACAACGTCGCCACCGGCGAGCGCAGCTCGTGGCTGGCGTCGGCCACGAACCGCCGCTGCGCCCGCTGCGCCGCCTCCAGCCGCGCCAGCATCCCGTTCATCGTCACCGCCAGCCGCGCCACCTCGTCCTCACCGGCCGGCACCGGCACCCGCCCGTCCAGACCGCGCGAGGAGATCCCCTGCACCGTCGACCGGATCGCCTCCACCGGCCGCAACGACCGCCCCACGAACGTCCACGTCAGCAGCGCCACCGACGCCACCACCACCGCCGACCCCACCCCCAGCGCCGCCGCCGCCACCCCCAGCACCCGCTGCGCGTCCGCCGTCGACTCCGCCGCCACCACCCAGAACCGCCGGCCCTCCACCGACGCCCCCGCCACCGACACCACCCACGGCCCGGGCCGCCCCAGCTGCGGCAGGTCCACCGTCTCCCGCACCAGCTCCGAGGTCGCCGGCCGCAACGACGTCAGCGCCCCCCGGCCCGCCAGCGCCGCGCTCGCCACCACCACCGACCCGTCCTGCGCCAGCACCTGCACGTGCGACCCCCGGTCCGCGTCGGCGCCCACCGCCGCCCGCAACGCCGCGTCCGGCCGGCCCCCCAGCGCCTCCGCCGTCACCGACAGCCGCACCAGCCGCGCCTGCACCCCGCCGCTCTCCGCGTCCACCGCCAGCAGCGCCGACCGCAGCAGCACCAGACCCAGACCCGACCCGGCCAGCAGCAGCACCCCCATCAGCGCCGTCGCCGCCACCGTCGACCGCACCCGCACCCCGGCCCGCCGCCACCACGAGATCACCGCCCCAGTGTCCCCACCCCGCACCGCGGCTCGGCGCCGCGACGCCCCGCCCCCTCGACCTCCAGCGCGCTGCAGCACCTAGCGTCACCCCATGAGGTCAACGCCATGAGCATGGAGAACGTCGCCCACTCCGCCCTCTGGAAGGCCGTGTCCGCCCCCGACGCCGCGCCCTTCCGCCCCGGCACCCCCCGCCGCGTCCTGGCCATGGCCCGCGAACGGCGCCGCCTGCTCGGCCTCTTCGTCCTCGGCAGCACCGTCCTGGCCGTCCTCGCCGTCGCCACCCCCGTCCTGGCCGGCCGCGCCGTCGACGCCGTCACCACCGGCGACCGCGACCTCGTCGTCACCCTCGCCCTGCTCATCGCCGCCGTCGCCCTCGCCGAAGCCGGCCTCGGCCTCCTCGTCCGCTGGTGGTCGGCCACCCTCGGGGAGGACCTCATCCTCGACCTGCGCACCCGCGTCTTCGACCACGTCCAGCGGATGCCCGTCGCCTTCTTCACCCGCACCCGCACCGGCGCCCTCGTCAGCCGCCTCAACAACGACGTCCTCGGCGCCCAGCGCGCCTTCAGCGACACCCTCTCCGGCATCGTCAGCAACGTCGTCGCCGTCGCCCTCACCGCCGCCGTCATGATCGGCATCTCCTGGCGCATCACCGCCCTGGCCCTCGTCCTGCTGCCGGTCTTCCTGGTGCCCGCCCGGCGCTTCGGCCGCAGCCTGGCCCTGCTCGCCCGCCGCGCCGCCCACCTCAACGCCACGATGATCAACCAGACCACCGAGCGCTTCTCCGCCCCCGGCGCCACCCTCGTCAAGCTCTTCGGCCGCCCCGAGGAGGAGTCCCGCGCCTTCGCCGCCGCCGCCCGCGCCGTCCGCGACATCGGCGTCACCACCGCCGTGCGCCGCGCCGTGTTCGTCACCGCCCTGACGCTCGTCTCCGCCCTCGCCCTCGCGCTCGTCTACGGCGTCGGCGGCCTCGCCGCCCTCGCCGGGACCCTCGACGCCGGCAGCATCGTCACCCTCGCCCTCCTGCTGACCCGCCTCTACGCACCCCTGACCGCCCTGGCCAGCGCCCGCGCCGACGTCACCAGCGCCCTCGTCAGCTTCGACCGCGTCTTCGAGGTCCTCGACCTCGTCCCCCTCGTGCGCGAACGCCCCGACGCCCACGCCCTGCCCGACGGACCCGCCGGCGTCGAGTTCGACCACGTCGGCTTCGCCTACCCCGCCGCCACCGACGTCTCCCTCGCCTCCCTCGAGGACGTCGCCACCCTCGACGCCCGCGGTGGCGTCCCCGTCGTCCACGACGTCACCTTCCGCGTCGAACCCGGCCAGGTCGTCGCCATCGTCGGCTCCTCCGGCGCCGGCAAGTCCACCCTCGCCCAGCTCCTCGCCCGCCTCTACGACGTCGACACCGGCACCGTCCGCGTCGGCGGCCACGACGTGCGCGACCTCACCGCCGAGTCCCTGCGCCGCACCGTCGGCGTCGTCACCCAGGACGGCCACCTCTTCCACGAGTCCCTGCGCTCCAACCTGCGCATCGCCCGCCCCGACGCCACCGACGACGACCTGCACGACGCCCTGCGCCGCGCCCGCCTCACCGACCTCGTCGCCGCCCTGCCCGACGGCCTCGACACCGTCGTCGGCGAACGCGGCTACCGCTTCTCCGGCGGGGAGCGCCAGCGCCTCACCATCGCCCGGCTCCTGCTCGCCCACCCCCGCGTCGTCGTCCTCGACGAGGCCACCGCCCACCTCGACAACGCCTCCGAGGCCGCCGTCCAGGCCGCCCTCGACGAGGCGCTCGCGGGCCGCACCGCGATCGTCATCGCCCACCGGCTGTCCACCGTCCGCAGCGCCGACCAGATCCTCGTCCTCGAGGCCGGGCGGATCGTCGAGCGGGGCACCCACCGCGAACTGCTCGCCCTCGGCGGCCGGTACGCCGACCTGCACCGCCACGGCACCGGCGAGGACGACGCGACCGCCGGGGACCTCATCCGCTGACGACCTCGCGGCGCGGGCACCTGCGCCGGCGGCGGGCCGAGAACCCGGCCGGGTCCTCCCGGTGAGCGGCACCGGGAACGGCGTCGGCTGCTCGACCGACGGTGACCCGGGGGCGCACCGTCCGCGCGGCAGCCGCCGAGCGTCGCAGTTCGTCGCACCACCCCCCGCCGCGCACCGTGCCCCGCCGGGGACCGCCTCCCACCAGGTCCGCTCCCACGTCCCCGTCGAGGCGATCGCCGGCGGGCTCGTCCCGGTCGAGCAGTTCGCGAACCCCCCGGACGACCAGGTGGTCCGGGCCCTGGGGTGAGTCACCCGCCGAGCACGGCCCGGCACAGCCGGGTGAGCTCGGCGAGCTCGTCGGCCGAGAGTCCGGCGAACTCCTGCGCGATGCCCGCGGCGTGCCGGCCGCCGACCTCCCGCTGCAGCGCGGCGCCCTCGGCGGTCAGCACGACGACGACGCCGCGGCCGTCGCGGGGGTCGGCCTCGCGGGTCAGCAGCCCGCGCGCGGCGAGCCGGTCGACGAGCCGGCTCAGCGAGGGCTGCGGCAGGTAGACCTCCCCGCTGAGGCCGCCCAGGCGGCACCGGCCGCCGGAGCGGGCGAGCGTGTAGAGCACGTCGTACTCGCGCACGCTCAGCCCGCCCCAGACGTCCTGCGCCGCGAACCGGCGCAGCAGGGTCGCCTGGAGCCGGAACACCGACTCCCAGGCGTCCACCGCCGCGCGGGTGCGCCCCTCAGACAAGGGCGTCCTGCGCGGCGAGCCGCGCCGCCACCCGGGAGGTGTGCGAGGGCGGGTCGCTGGGCACCCCGGCCGCCCGGCGCGACTCGAACTCCCGGCGCAGCACCGGCACGACGTGCTCACCGAGCAGGTCGAGCTGCTCCAGGACCGTCTTCAGCGGCAGCCCGGCGTGGTCCATGAGGAACATCTGCCGCTGGTAGTCGCCGAAGAACTCCTGGAACGTGAGCGTCTTCTCGATCACCTGCTCGGGCGAGCCCACGGTCAGCGGGGTCTGGCGGGTGAACTCCTCCAGCGACGGCCCGTGCCCGTAGACGGGGGCGTTGTCGAAGTAGGGGCGGAACTCCTTCACCGCGTCCTGGGAGTTCTTCCGCATGAACACCTGCCCGCCGAGCCCGACGATGGCCTGCTCGGGCGTGCCGTGCCCATAGTGGGCGTACCGCTGCCGGTACAGCTCGATGAGCCGGATGTAGTGCTCCTTGGGCCAGAAGATGTTGTTCGCGAAGTAGCCGTCCCCGAAGTAGGCGGCGATCTCGGCGACCTGCGGGGTGCGGATCGAGCCGTGCCACACGAAGGGGGCCACCCCGTCGAGCGGGCGGGGGGTGGAGGTGAAGCCCTTCAGCGGGGCCCGGAACTCGCCCTCCCAGTCGACGACGTCCTCGTCCCACAGGCGCCGCAGCAGGGAGTAGTTCTCGATGGTCAGCTCGACGCTCTTGGAGATGTCCTGGCCGAACCAGGGGTACACCGGGGCGGTGTTCCCGCGGCCCAGCATGAGGTCGGCGCGGCCGTCGGACAGGTGCTGGAGCATCGCGAAGTCCTCGGCGATCTTCACCGGGTCGTTCGTGGTGATGAGCGTCGTCGACGTGGACAGGACCAGCTTGCTGGTGCGGCCGGCGAGGTAGCCGAGCATCGTCGTGGGCGAGCTGGGCACGAAGGGCCGGTTGTGGTGCTCACCGGTGGCGAAGACGTCGAGCCCGACCTGCTCGGCGTGCTCGGCGATGGTCATCATCGCCTTGATCCGCTCGCCCTCGGTCGGCGTCCGGCCCGTGGTGGGGTCGGTCGTCACGTCGCCGACGGTGAAGATCCCGAACTGCATGACGTCCTCCTCGCAAAGTCCATGCGTTTGCATGTACTTGCTTGAAGCGTACAGCACCGCGATCCATTCCCGTCCCGCGGCGGGGGAGCGGTCAGCCCGCGCGGCGCGCCAGGCGGGAGTGCCGGTAGCCGTAGGCCAGGTAGACCAGCAGCCCCAGCGCCATCCAGATCCCCAGCCGCACCCAGCTCTGGGCCGGCAGGAACCCCATGAGGACGAACGACGCCACCGCCGAGACGACCGGCAGCACCGGCACCCACGGCATGCGGAACGCCCGCGGCAGGTCCGGGCGGGTCCGGCGCAGCACCACGACCCCCACCGAGACCAGCACGAACGCGAACAGCGTCCCGATGTTCACCATCTCGGCCAGGTCGGAGATGGGCGTGACGGCCGCGACCACCGCGACGACGACCCCGGTGACCGCCGTGATCCGGACCGGGACCCCCGTGCGGTCGTCGACCTTCGAGAACCACGCCGGCACCAGCCGGTCCCGGGCCATCGCGAACAGGACCCGGTTCTGCCCCAGCATCAGGATCATCATGACCGTCAGCAGCCCGGCGACCGTGCCCACGCTGATGAGCGTGGCCACCAGGTCCGCCCCCACCGACCGGAAGGCGTTCGCCAGCGGCGCCTCCACCGAGATCTCGTCGTAGCGCACCATCCCCGTCACCACCAGGGACACCGCCACGTACAGCAGCGTGCAGATCGCCAGGGACCCGAAGATGCCGCGGGGCACGTCGCGCTGCGGGTTCTTCGTCTCCTCCGCGGCGGTGGCGACGATGTCGAAGCCGATGAAGGCGAAGAACACCAGCGCGGCGGCGGTGAGCACCCCGCCGACCCCGAACGTCCCGAACGGCACCCCCAGGTCCTGCCACAGCGCGGGGTCGGCCGGGGTGCTCGACGCGCTCGGCGACCCGGTGGGCGGCACGAACGGCGACCAGTTGGCGGCCTTCACGAAGAACAGCCCGGCGACGATGACGATCCCGACGACCAGGAGCTTGACCGCCACGACGACGGTGTTGAACCGGGCCGAGGTCTTCGTGCCCACGCACAGCACGGCCGTCAGGACCAGGATGACCGCCGCCGCGATGAGGTTCGGCTGCGTCGGGGAGGGGGAGGCGGAGTACAGCCAGGCCGGCACCTCCAGGCCCAGCGTCGACCCCAGCAGGTCCGCGGCGTAGCTGGACCAGCCCACCGCGACCGTCGAGGCGCCCAGCGCGAGCTCCAGGATGAGGTCCCAGCCGATGATCCAGGCGACGACCTCGCCGAGGCTGGCGTAGGAGAACGTGTACGCCGACCCCGCGACCGGCACGGTGGAGGCGAACTCGGCGTAGCACAGCGCCGCGAGGGCGCACACGACGCCGGAGACGACGAAGGAGATCGCGACCCCCGGCCCGGCGCGGGTCCCGGCCGCCTCACCGGTCAGGACGAAGATGCCCGTGCCGATGATGACGCCGACGCCGAAGACCGTCAGGTCCCAGGCCCCGAGCGTCTTGCGCAGCCGGTGCCCCGGTTCGTCGGTGGTCGCGATCGCGTCCTCGACGCTCTTGGTCCGGAAGATGTCCACGACCTGCGACCGTAGGCCGCTCAGGCGGTGCGTGCGACCCGGATGATCTTCCGCCGCAACCACACCTTGCGGCTGCCCCCCATGTACAGGCGCACCCGCGCCAGCTCCCACCGGCCGTACTCGGCGTGCTCGGTGAGCAGCTGACGGGCCTGGGAGCGCGAGGTCTCCCGCGACAGCGTCAGGACGCGGTACTCGTACTCGTCGGACGTGCCCGGGCCCACGGGACCACCGGTCACCCTGTTCGTGTGCGCAGCCATCGCCCCCATGATGCACCCGGTCCCGCCTCCCGGCACGGGTACGGCCCGGTGGTGGCGGGGGACCGGCGAACCCGGTGGGGTGCTCGGGGCGATCTTCGGTACGGTCGGACCATGAACCCGGACCCGCGCGCAGCCCTGGCCCGACTCGTGGCCGCGCTGGAGGACCACCTCGCCGCTGCCGCCAACCGTCGGGGTGAGACCGACCCGGCGGTGGCCGACGCCTACCAGCGCGTCGCCGACGCCTTCGAGGCCTACGAGGAGGCGATCTACGACGCCTACGACGAGGTCACCCCGTTCGTCCTCTACGACGACGTCGAGGACGAGCGCGAGGACGACGACGAGGACGACGAGGACGACGAGGACGAGGACGACCTCGACGAGGACGACGACGAGGACGACGACACCGGTCAGGGCGGGGCGACCGGGCCGGACGCCGCCACCCGGCTCTGAACCGCCCGCCGGACCCCGCGTGTGAGGGTTCGGTGGACCGGGGGTGAGGCCGCGCGCGGGCGGGCCGGGCGCGGCCCGGCACCCGCTAACGTGCGGCACGTGCTGACCCGAGCTCTCCCCGATGCTTCCCCCTGCCCGTCGGACGGGGGTGCCCCGGCGTGAGCATGGGTGTCCTCGAGGGCGCGTTCCTCGGTCTGGTGCAGGGCCTGACGGAGTTCCTGCCCATCTCCTCCAGCGGTCACCTCGCGATCGTGGGCACCCTCATCGGGGCCCAGGACCCCGGCGCCGCGTTCACCGCGATCTGCCAGCTCGGCACCGAGGCCGCGGTCGTCCTGTACTTCCGCAAGGACATCGCCCGCATCGTCGGCCGCTGGGCCCGGTCCCTGACCGGGGCCGTCCCGCGCGACGACCCGGACGCGCGGATGGGCTGGCTGGTCATCCTCGGGACGATCCCGATCGGCCTGCTGGGCCTGCTGTTCAAGGACTCCATCGAGACGACCCTGCGGGGCTTCGTCGTCATCGCCACCTCGCTGTGGGTGTTCGCGCTGATCCTGGGGGCGGCCGACCGCTTCGGCCGCAAGGAGCGCACGCTGGACCAGCTGACCTGGAAGCACGGCGTGCTGTTCGGGTGCGCGCAGGCCCTGGCCCTGATCCCCGGGGTGTCCCGCTCGGGCGGCACCATCACGATGGGTCTGCTGCTGGGCTACACCCGGGAGGCCGCGGCGCGGTACTCCTTCCTGCTGGCGATCCCCGCGGTCGTCCTGTCCGGCTTCTACCAGCTCTACGACGAGGTCAGCAGCGGCGCGGCGATCGCCTGGGGCCCGACCGCGGTGGCGACCGTCGTGGCGTTCGCCGTGGGGTACGCCGTCATCGCCTGGCTCATGCGGTTCATCACGACCCACAGCTACACCGTGTTCGTCGTCTACCGGATCGTGCTGGCCGCCGTCGTGTACGGCCTGGTGCTCGCGGGGGTCCTCGCCCCGTTCAACGAGGCGTCGTTCGGCTGAGGGGCGCGGCGGTCGGGCTCACAGCCAGCCCGACCGCTTGAACTGCCGGTGCAGGCCCAGGCAGATCCCGGCCATCAGCAGCAGGCACAGCGGGTACCCGAACCGCCAGGACAGCTCGGGCATGTGCTCGAAGTTCATGCCGTAGACCCCCGCGACGAGCGTGGGGACGGCCGCGATGGCCGCCCACGCCGAGATCTTGCGCGCGTCGTCGTTCTGCCGCACCGAGACCTGCGCGAGGTGGGCGTTGAGGATGTCGGTGAGCAGCCGGTCGTAGCTCTCGACGTGCTCGACGGTGCGGACGAGGTTGTCGAGGACGTCGCGCAGGACGAACCGGGCCTGGTCGTCCAGGGGGTGCACCGGCTCGGTGCCGTCAGCGTCGACGAGGCGGGTCAGGGGGGCCACCAGCGGGAAGGCGCCGCGCCGCACCTCCAGCACCTCGCGCTTGAGGGAGTAGATGCGCTCGGCGTCGGAGCTGCGGCTGGGGGAGAAGACCTGCTCCTCCATCTCCTCGACGTCCTGCTCGAGCTCGGCGTCGATGGCGGTGTACCCGGCGACGACGTGCTCCATCACGGCGTGCAGCACCCCGCGCGGTCCCCGCTCCAGGCGGCGCGGGTCGGCCTCGACGGCCCGCCGGACCCCGGCCAGCGCGCCGGCCTCCCCGCGGCGCACCGTGACGACGAACCGGTCGCCGACGAAGGCCATCAGCTCGCCGGTCTCCACGCGGGAGGTGTCGTCGAAGTACTCCAGCACCTTCAGGACGACGAAGACGGTGTGCCCGTAGGTCTCGATCTTGGGCCGCTGGTGGCCGGTGACGGCGTCCTCGACGGCGAGGCGGTGCAGCCCGAGCGCCCGCGCGACGTCGGTGAACTCCTCGGCGGTGGGGTCCTCCAGCTCGAGCCAGAGGAACTCCGGCGCGGAGGAGGGGTCGAGGGTGGGCTCGCCGCAGCGGCGCAGCGCCTCGGCGAGGTCGGGGACGTCCCGGCGCGAGCCGTCGCGGTAGGTCGCGACGTCGACGATCACTGGGCCACCACCGCGTTGATCACGAACGCCATGCTGCCCCGTGCCGCCGCGCCCCACAATAGCAAGGGAAATTCAGTTACCGGAGTCAATGCCGACGAGCCGTCCTGTCGTCAGCCGCCGGACCGTGGACCGGAACCGCCCCTAGGGTGGAGCCGTGCCCACGCTCCTGCTCGTCCGCCACGGCCGCAGCACGGCCAACACCGCCGCCGTCCTCGCCGGCTGGACCCCGGGGGTGCACCTCGACGACACCGGCCGGGCGCAGGCCGAGGCGCTGGCCCGGCGGCTGGCGCCGGTCCCCGTGGCCGACGTCGTCGTCTCGCCGCTGGAGCGCTGCCAGGAGACGGCGCAGGCGCTGTGCGCGGTGGACGGTCCGACGGGTCCGCGGCCGCCGCTGCGCACCGACGAGCGCCTCGGGGAGTGCCGGTACGGCGACTGGACGGGCCGCGCGCTGAAGGACCTCGCCAAGGAGCCGCTGTGGCGCACGGTCCAGGCGCACCCGTCGGCGGTGGTGTTCCCCGGGCCGGAGGGGGAGTCGCTGGCGACCGTGCAGCACCGCGCGGTCGAGGCGGTGCGCGAGCACGACGCGCGCGTCCAGGCCGAGCACGGTGACGACGCGGTGTGGGTGGCGGTGACGCACGGGGACGTGATCAAGGCCGTGCTGGCCGACGCCCTGGGGATGCACCTGGACCTGTTCCAGCGCATCTCCGCCGACCCCTGCTCGGTCTCGGTCGTCCGCTACACCCCGCTGCGGCCCTTCGTGCTGCGCGTGAACGACTCCGGCGGCGACCTGGCCGGGTTCGCGCCGCAGCCGAAGAAGCGCAGGTCGCGGCGTGCGGCCGCGAGCAGCGACGCGGTCGTCGGCGGCAGCACCGGCGCGGCGTAGGGTCGGGGCCATGCCGGTCTACGAGTACGACCCGCCGGAACGCTTCGTGGCGGGCACCGTCGGCGAACCCGGGCAGCGGACGTTCTTCCTGCAGGCCCGCGGGGCCGGGCGGCTGACGTCGGTGGCCCTGGAGAAGACGCAGGTCTCCGCGCTGGGCGAGCGGGTCGGCGAGCTCCTCGACGAGATCGTCCGCCGCTCGGGCGGCTCGGCGCCCGTCCCGGCCGTGGTGGCCGCCGGCAGCGAGGACACCGCACCCCTCGACGTCCCCATCGAGGAGGAGTTCCGCGTCGGCACGATGAGCCTGGCGTGGGACTCCGAGCGCCAGGTCGTCGTCATCGAGTGCTTCGAGGTGACCGACGCCGACGCCGACGCCGAGCTGGAGGCGGAGCTGGACCCCGAGCTGACCGGCCTCGGGGGCGACCGGAACGTGCTGCGGGTGTCGCTGGACGGCACGGCGGCGCGGGCGTTCGCGGCGCGGGCGCTGGCCCTCGTCGCGGCGGGCCGGCCCCCGTGCCCGTTCTGCGCCGGGCCGCTGGACCCCGCCGGGCACGTCTGCCCCCGGGCGAACGGGTACCGGCGCTGAACGGGACGTTCGCCGGCGTCGGGGAGCAGGAGGCGCTGGTGCGCCTGGCGACGGGGGAGCTGCGGATCCTCGGCCGGCTGGCGGACGCCTCGAACGCGACGCTCTACGCGACGGTGACGACCGGCGAGGGTGAGCTGGCGTGCGTGTACAAGCCCGTCTCGGGCGAACGCCCGCTGTGGGACTTCCCGGACGAGACGCTGGCCCGCCGGGAGGTCGCCGCGTACGCGGTGTCGGCGGCCACGGGCTGGCACGTGGTGCCGCCGACGGTGCTGCGCGACGGCCCGCTGGGGCCGGGGTCGGTGCAGCTGTGGCTGCAGCAGGACGGGGCGGACCCGGCCGACGCGGACGAGGTCGTCCTGCCGGCGCCGGGGGCGGGACTGGTCGACATCGTGCCGCTGCGGCGCGTGGAGCCCGGCTGGCTGACGGTGCTGGAGGCCGAGGACGGCGCGGGCCGCCCGGTGGCGCTGGTCCACGCCGACGACCCGCGGTTGCGGCGGGTGGCGGTGCTGGACGTGGTGCTGAACAACGCCGACCGCAAGGGCGGGCACGTCCTGCCCGGGTGGTCGGGGGCGGTGCACGGCGTCGACCACGGGCTGACCTTCCACGAGGAGCCGAAGCTGCGGACGGTGCTGTGGGGTTTCGGCGGGTCGCCGCTGCGGCCCGACGAGCGGGAGGTGCTGGGCGCGCTGGCGGCCGACCTGGGGGGCCGGCTGGGGGAGCTGCTGGGCGACCTGCTGAGCGTGGAGGAGGTCGTGGCGACGCTGGAGCGCGTCGAGCGGCTGCTGTCGGTGGACCGCCTGCCGCGCCCGCGGGGGCACCGGACGATCCCGTGGCCGCCCTTCTGACCGGTGTCCGGGCCGTTCCCGCGGCCAGGTAGGTTCGGGCTCGTGCGTTCCTGGCCCGTTCCCGCCGTCCCGACCCTGCCCGGCCGGGGTCCCCGCGTGCACCTGCACGACACCGCGACCGGGGGGCTGGTCCCCGTCGGCCCGACGGAGGGGACGGCGACGCTGTACGTGTGCGGCATCACGCCGTACGACGCGACGCACCTGGGGCACGCGAACACCTACGTCTCCTTCGACCTGCTGGGCCGGGCGTGGCGCGACGCCGGCCTGGACGTCCGGTACGTGCAGAACGTCACCGACGTCGACGACCCGCTGCTGGAGCGCGCCACGGCGACCGGCGTGGACTGGCGGGACCTGGCCGAGTCGCAGATCGAGCTGTTCCGCGGGGACATGGCGGCGCTGTCCGTGATCCCGCCGCAGGAGTACCTCGGGGTCGTGGAGGCGGTCGACCTCGTCGCCGGTGCGGTGCGCGAGCTGCTCGCCGCCGGTGCGGCCTACCGGGTCCCGGGCGTCGACGGCGGCCCCGACGGCGACGTGTACTTCCCCGTCGCGGCGGACCCGGCCTTCGGGTCGGTGTCGGGTTGCGACCGGCCGACGATGCTGGAGCTGTCCGCCGAGCGCGGTGGCGACCCGCAGCGCCCGGGCAAGCGGGACCCGCTGGACCCGTTGCTGTGGCGGGTGGAGCGCCCCGGGGAACCGGCCTGGGAGGCCGGTGAGCTGGGTCGTGGCCGTCCCGGCTGGCACGTGGAGTGCTCGGCGATCGCGCTGGAGCACCTGGGGATGCCGATCGACGTCCAGGCCGGCGGGTCGGACCTGGTGTTCCCGCACCACGAGATGGGCGCGGCGCACGCGCACCTGATGCGCCCGGGGCAGCGGCCGTTCGCGCGGGCGTACGCGCACTCGGGGATGGTCGCCTTCGACGGCGAGAAGATGAGCAAGTCCAAGGGCAACCTGGTGCTCGTCTCGAAGCTGCTGGCCGCCGGGGTCGAGCCGGGCGCGGTCCGGCTGGCGATCGTTGCGCACCACTGGCGCAGCGAGTGGGAGTGGACGGACGAGGTCCTGGCCGCGGCCCGCGACCGGTACGCGGCGTGGACGGCGGCGGTGTCGCGGCCGGCGGGGCCGGCGGCCGAGCCGGTGCTGGCGGCCGTCCGGGCACGGCTGGCCGACGACCTCGACGCGCCCGGGGCGGTCGCCGCGGTCGACGCGTGGGTGGCCGCGGCGGGCACCGGGTCCGGGGACGACGCGACGGCGCCGGGGCTGGTGCGCGACGTCGTGGCGGCGCTGCTCGGGGTGGAGCTGGGCTGAGGGGGCCGCCGGGCGGGTCCCCCCGCCCGGCGCCCCTCGCGGCCGCTACTGCTGGTGCTGCTGGAGCTGGCTCTGGATGACACCGGCCAGGTGCTGCAGCTGGTGCGGCCCGAGCTGCTGGACCTCGCCCTCGAGCCGGCGGACGACGTGCGGGTCCTCGAGCACCCGCTCGGAGCTCTGGAGCAGGACGGTCCCGGCGCCGGTGAAGTCGTACTGGCGTTCCTCCCCGGAGCGGGTGCCGAGCAGGGCGCCGCGGGCGGCACCGAGGAAGTGCCCCATCCAGCCGGCGTCGAAGTGCTGGGAGGGGGCCGGGCAGTCGGCCCACCCGACGAGCGCCTCGGGGTCGACGCGGACGGGGGGCTCGACGAAGATGACCGGCCCGGAGGAGCTGGCGAGGAACTTGCCCGTCCCGAGCAGGGTGAGGAACCCCGGGATGATGGACTCCTTGAGCTCCAGCCCGGCGTCGAAGGCGAGCAGGTTCGCGGCCCGGACGGTGAGGTTCCCGTCTTCGAGGTCGTAGGAGTTGATGTCGTACCCGCGGTCGCCGAGGATGACGTGGCCCTGGCCGTTGGCGACGACCCAGTCGCGGCTGTACAGCGGGGAGGAGAACGTGGCGGCGACCATCGCGGTCATCGACGTCGCCGTGAGGGGCTCGAACCGGATGGTGCCGCCCCCGAGGGGGTAGTAGGCGATCATCCGGCCGGTCTGCATGAACAGCGGCCCGTCGAGCCGGACGCAGTAGGCGTACGGGTTGTCGGGCAGGTTGTCGTGGTCCGGCAGGGTCTGCGGGTCCAGCGGTCGGACGGTCACAGCTTCTCCTCGCTCGCCTGGACGTAGACGGTGCCCTCGCCGGACACCTTGAGCTGCACGCCCTCCCCGGAGCCGCGTCCGACGGCGTCGCGCCAGGACAGGGCGGTCGCGACGTCGAGGCTCAGGTTCCCCACGTGCGCGACGTACGCCTGCGGGTCGACGACGACCTGCCGCCCGGCGCCGACGCGCAGCGCGAACGTGCCTCCGTGGGACAGGACGGCGACCGACCCGCGGCCGGAGAGCTGGGTGGTGAACAGGCCCTGGCCGGTGACGGCGCCGCGGACGGCGCCGCGCAGGCCGCCCTGCTGGCCGAGGAAGACGACGGAGCTGGACATGGCGGCGTCGTGCGCGAGCAGCCGGTCGGCCTCGACGGACATCGGCTGGGAGCCGTCGAGGTCGACGATCGTGACGTGGTGGCCGCGGAAGCCGTAGTGCACGGTGCCCTGGCCCTCGGCGACCATCAGCGGCACCGCCTCGCCCTGCAGGCCGCGCGCGAGCGCCGAGGCGATGCCGCCGCCGTAGGCGCCGCCGCCGGGTCCGCCGGAGACGGGGGAGAAGGCGATGCGGCCGGTGGTGGCGAGCATGGCGCCGCGGCGGGCGAGCACCTCGGCGCCGGGGCGGACCTCGGCGAGGACGACCTTGGAGGTGACCTTGGTGAAGCCCATCACCGCTCCTCGGGCTGGATGTACACGGTGCCGTGACCCTCGAAGCGCAGGGAGAAGGCCTCCCCGGAGCTCTCGCCGACGAGGTTGCGCCAGGAGACGTCGGTGACGAACGACTGGCTGAGCTGCCCGACGGCGCCGATGTAGGCGTCGGGGTCGACCACGAGGGGGGTCCGGGGGGTGACGCTCAGGGCGATGGGCGGGCCGCCCAGGGAGATCAGCGCGACCTGGCCGTGGCCGGTGACGGTGGTGGTGAACAGGCCCTGCCCGCTGGAGGCGCCCTGGAGGCCGGTGAAGGCGACGTCGTTCCTCAGGCCGGCGTCGAGGCACAGCAGGCTCTCGGACTCGGCCTTGAGGGTGTCGCCGGCGAGGTCGAGCAGCAGGACGTACCCGGCGTCGACGGCGAGGTGGACGGTGCCGCGGCCGGTGACCTCCATGAGGGACAGGGACTCGCCGGTGACGCGCTGCTTGAGGGCGGCGCGCAGGCCGCCCCCGCCGCCGGTGCCGGCGTTCTTGAACTGCACGTCCCCTTCGTAGGCGACCATCGAGCCGGTCTGGGCGCGGACGGCGCTGCCCTTGGACCCGTCGAGGTCGACGACGAGGACGCGGGGTGATTCCAGTCGCCAGGGCACGGCGCCTCCCCTCGTGCGGCCCGGTCGGTCCGGGCTCGGGTCCACTATGGCGTGATCTTCCCGGTGGTGGGTGGAGGTGGGGGTCCTCGCGGTCACCGCCGGGGTCGGGTCAGCGGTGGCCGGCGTACTGCTGGTACGGGTCGGCGTGCTCGTGGACGCCCTTGGGGTTGGGGCCGAACCGGTTGGGGCCGGGGGTCGACTCGGTGCACTCGAAGCCGAGCAGGACGAGGCCGCCGAGGGGGACGAAGGCGATGAGGTACCACCACCCGGAGCGGCCCGTGTCGTGGAGGCGGCGGACGGTGACGGCGAGGGAGGGCAGGAGGAGGCCGAGGTAGCCGACGACCAGGGTCACGCCGAGGGCGGTGGACAGGAGGTCGACGCCGGTGGCGTCCACGAGGAGGACGAGGACGCAGGCCAGGACGGTGAGGACGAGCCGGGCCAGGGTCCACCACCAGTACTCGGCGCGGCGGGCGCGGCCGCGGAAGGTGGCGTAGTCGCGGAGCACCGAGGTGACGGCCTCGATCGGGTTCACGGGTGACCTCCCTGCTGCGGTGCGCCGGTCGCACCGTGGTCGCCCATCGTCGCGGGGGTGGTGACGCGGAGTGGTCGTTCGGCGGACGGGGTCACCCGTTGCGCTCACTCCGCGTCCCCCTCCCGGCCCTGTTCGGGGGGCCGGGGTCAGCCCCGGCGGGGCGGGTCGTCGCGGCGGCGCAGGTAGCGCTCGAACTCGCGGGCGATGGCCTCGCCGGAGGCTTCGGGCAGCTCGGCGGTGTCCTTGGCCTCCTCCAGCTGCTGGACGTACTCGGCGATCTCGGTGTCCTCCTCGGCGAGCTCGTCGACGCCGCGCTCCCAGGCGCGGGCGTCCTCGGGCAGGTCGGCGAGGGGGATGGAGAGGTCGAGGAGCTCCTCGATGCGGCGCAGGAGGGCGAGGGTGCCCTTGGGGGAGGGGGGCTGGCCGACGTAGTGCGGGATGGCGGCCCACAGGGAGACCGAGGGGATGCCGGCGGCGGTGACGGCGTCCTGGACGACGCCGACGATGCCGGTGGGGCCCTCGTAGCGGGAGGGCTCGATGTCGAGCTTCTCGACGAGGTCGGGGTCCTCGCTGCTGGAGGTGACGGGCAGGGGGCGGGTGTGGGGGACGTCGGCGAGGAGGGCGCCGAGGGTGAGGACCAGGGAGGCGCCGTGGCTGGTGGCGACGTCGACGACCTCCTGGGCGTAGGTGCGCCAGCGCATGGAGGGCTCGATGCCGCGCACCAGGATGACGTCGCGGGGGCCGCCGGGCAGGTGGGCGGTGGAGATGCGGGTGGTGGGCCAGGTGAGCCGGCGGCGGCCGTCCTCGTCGAAGTGGACGGTGGGCCGGTTGACCTGGAAGTCGTGGTAGAGCTCGGGGTCGAACTCGGTGAGGTCGGTGGCGTTCCAGACCTGGTGCAGGTGGGCGACGGCCTGGCTGGCGGACTCCCCGGCGTCGTTCCAGCCCTCGAAGGCCGCGATGACGACGGGGTGGCGCAGGGCGGTGTCGTCCGGTGTGGGGTCGGCGGGCTGCTCGGGCACCCCCCAACCCTAGACTCCGGGGCTGATGACTCTCTCCGAAGCACCCCGTGAGGCCCCCGTCCAGCTCCCCGCAGCGGTGCTGTGGGACATGGACGGGACGTTGGTGGACACCGAGCCGCACTGGATCGCGGCGGAGACGGCGCTGGTGGGCCGGTACGGGGCGTCGTGGTCGCACGAGCAGGCCCTGGCGCTGGTGGGCAGCGCGCTGCCGGAGTCGGGGCGGGTGCTGGCGGCGCACGTGGAGCGGTCGGTGGGGGTGCGGCTGGACCCGGACGCGGTGGTGGCCGAGCTGGTCGCGGCGGTCGTGGCGCAGGTCGGTGCGGCCGTGGTGTGGCGCCCGGGGGCGCTGGAGCTGCTGCGGGCGCTGGGGGCGGCGGGCGTGCCGTGCGCGCTGGTGACGATGTCGTACCGCAGCCTGGCGGACGCGGTCGCGGCGATGGTGCCGGGGGCGTTCGCGGTGGTGGTGGCGGGCGACGAGGTGGAGCGGGGCAAGCCGGCCCCGGACCCGTACCTGCTGGCGGCGCGGCTGCTGGGGGTGTCGCCGGGCGACTGCGTGGTGATCGAGGACTCCCCGACGGGGGTGGCCTCGGGGGAGGCGGCGGGGGCGCGGGTGCTGGCGTGCCCGCACATGGTGCCGATCCCGGCGGCGCCGGGGCGCAGCCGGGTGGCGTCGCTGGCGCGGGTGGACCCGGCGGTGCTGGGCAGGATCGCCGCGGGCGCGGTGGTGGACGAGGTCGCCGCGGGGTGAGTCAGGCCCCCGGCGGCGCGGTCGGCGCGGCTGGCGCGGTGGGCAGCGGTGGCGGGGTGCCGCCGTAGGCGGGGCACAGGGCCTGGTGGCTGCACCAGGTGCAGCCGCGGCCGGGGCGGGGGCGCCAGTCGCCGGTGCGGCGGTTGCGCTCGATGGCGTCGGCCAGGGCGCGGATCTTGCGCTCGGTGGCGAGGAGGTCGTCCTCGTCGGGGGCGTGGCGCAGGATGTCGCCCGAACCGAGGTAGACGAGCTGCAGCAGCCGGGGGACCTGGCCGCGGGTGCGCCACAGCAGGAGCGCGTAGAAGCGCATCTGGAACAGGGCCTTGGCCTCGGAGGCCGGCGAGGGCGCGCGGCCGGTCTTGTAGTCGACGACGCGCATGGCCCCGGTGGCGGTGAGGTCGAGGCGGTCGACGATGCCGCGCAGGCGCAGGTCGTCGGTGAGGTCGTGCTCGAGGGGCATCTCGCGCGCGGCCGGTTCGAGGCGGGTGGGGTCCTCGAGGGCGAAGAAGGTGCGCAGCAGGGTGCGGGCGCTGCCCAGCCAGGTGGCGAGCGCCCGGTCGGCCGCGTCGCCGGGCGCGTCGCCGGTGACGTCGCCGGTGACGTCGCCGGTGGGCTCGGGGAACAGGGCGCGGACGGCGGGTTCGCGGTCGCGCAGCGCGGCCCACTGGGGCTCGACCATGGCGCAGGCGCGGTCGAGGGTGCGCTGGTCGGCGGGCAGGTCGAACAGGTGCTCGAGGACGGCGTGGACGAGGGTGCCGCGCACGGCGGCGGGGCTGGGGGCCTCGGGGAGCCGGTCGATGGTGCGGTAGCGGTACAGCAGCGGGCACTGCATGAAGTCGGCGGCGCGGGACGGGGACAGCGTCCGGCGGGTGGGGGGCGGGGGTGCCTCGGCCCGTGGCGCACCGTCGGTCACCGGCTCATCGTACGGCGCGCAGCGCGACCGCCCCGGGTCGGAGCGGCGGGTGCGGCGACCTAGGATCGGTGGATGTTCGTGGTCGTCCCCCCCGTCGTCCGCTCCCTCGCCCCCCCGCTCGTGCCCCCGCTCGTCCGTCCGGTCGCCCGCGGGTCCGTCGGCGTGGTGTCGTGAGGGGCGGGATCTCGCTGGGGCGCCCCTTCGGGGTGCCGCTGGTGCTGGCGCCGTCGTGGTTCCTGTTCGCGGCGCTGATCGTGTGGATCTTCGCCCCGGTGGTGCAGCTGAGGGTGCCCGGGCCCTCCTCGTACCTGGTGGCCTTCGGGTACGCGGTGCTGCTGCTGGTGTCGGTGCTGCTGCACGAGGTCGCGCACGCGGTCGCGGCCCGGGCGACCGGGCAGCGGGTCACCGGGATCGTGCTGAACGTGTGGGGCGGGTTCACCTCGCACGAGGGGCGGACGACGCCGGGCGGCAGCCTGCTGATCGCCGTGGTCGGCCCGGTGGTCAACGGCGTCATCGCGGCGCTCGCCTGGTGGGCGCGGGAGGGCGTCGCCGACCGGCCCGGCGGCGGCGGCGTCGTGGGGCTGCTGCTGGGCGCGCTGATGCTGTCGAACGCGCTGCTGGCGGTGTTCAACCTGCTGCCGGGGCTGCCGCTGGACGGTGGTCACGCGCTGGAGGCGGTCGTCTGGAAGGTGCGCGGGGACCGGGCGGCCGGGACGCTGGTCGCCGGCTGGGTGGGGCGGGTGCTGGCCGTCCTGGTGTTCGTGGGCGGGCTGCTGGTGCCGCGGCTGCTGGGCTGGGGGTCCTCGCTGACGGACGTGGTGTGGGCGGCGCTGGTCGGGGCGCTGCTGTGGCAGGGGGCCTCGGAGGCGTTGCGGTTCGCGGCGGTGCAGCGGCGGGTGCCGGCGCTGTCGGCGCGGGCGCTGCGGCGGCCGGCGATCGGGGTGAACGCGCGCGCGACCGTGGAGGAGGTCGTCCGGTCGGCGCGGGCGGCGATCGACGCGGGGGCGACGCAGGGGTCGGCGCGGGACCTGGAGGTCGTGCTGGTGACCGACGACGGGGTGCCGGTGGCGGTGGTCGACACGGCGGCGCTGCGGCAGGTCCCGGTGGAGCGGCGGACGTCGCTGGGGGCGGGGGCGACGGCGCGGGCGCTGCCGCCGCGGTCCTGGCTGCCGGAGGACCTGACGGGTGAGGCGCTGCTGGAGGCGGTGCAGGTGCGTCCGGGCGAGCACGTCGTGGTGGACACTGCTGGTCGTGTGCGCGGGCTGCTGCACACCGGCGACGTGATCGCCGCCGTGACGGCCCGCTGACGCTGACCGTTCCCCGGACGACTGGAAGAGGACCCTCCGTGATCGACCCTGCCCACCCGGCGACCGTCGACCCGACCGACGAGCCGACCGCCGACGCGGCGGCCGACCCGGCGCAGCTGCGCCCGCCGACGGGTGCGACCACGCGCCGGGGCCCGCTGCGCGAGGGTGAGCGGGTGCAGCTGACCGACCCGCGGGGCCGGATGCACACGATCACCCTCACCGCGGGCGCGGAGTTCCACACCCACCGCGGCAAGTTCCTGCACGACGAGCTCATCGGCCGTCCCGACGGCACGACCATCGTCAACACCGCGATGATCGAGTACCTGGTGATGCGGCCGCTGCTGACGGACTTCGTGCTGTCGATGCCGCGCGGCGCGGCGGTGGTGTACCCCAAGGACGCCGGGCAGATCGTGCAGATGGCCGACGTGTTCCCCGGGGCCACGGTCATCGAGGCCGGCGTGGGGTCCGGGGCGCTGTCGATGTCGCTGCTGCGTGCCGTGGGCGACCAGGGGCAGCTGCACTCCTTCGAGCGGCGCCAGGACTTCGCCGACGTGGCCCGCGGGAACGTCGAGACGTTCTTCGGCGGGCCGCACCCGGCGTGGACGGTGCGGGTGGGCGACCTGGTGGAGACGCTGCCGACGACGGGCGTGCTGGCCGACCGGGCGGTGCTGGACATGCTGGCGCCGTGGGAGTGCCTGGACGCGGTGGCCGACCACCTGGCCCCCGGCGGGGTGCTGATCTGCTACGTGGCGACGGCGACGCAGCTGTCGCGAGTGGCCGAGGCGATGCGGGACTCGGGGCGGTGGACCGAGCCGGAGGCGTGGGAGTCGATGGTGCGCGGCTGGCACCTGGAGGGTCTGGCGGTGCGTCCGCAGCACCGGATGATCGGGCACACGGGGTTCCTCATCACCTCGCGGCGGCTGGCGGACGGGTTCACCCCGCCGCTGCGCAAGCGCCGCCCGGCGCCGGGGGCGTACCCGGTGGACGGCGCGGAGCCGGTGGAGGTCGTGGAGGGCACCGAGTACGGCGACCGGCCGATCTCGGACCGCAAGGTCCGCCGGGCCGCGCGGGAGGCGGCGCGGGGGGCGCAGGCCTCGGCGGGGTCGGACGACTGACCGCCGCCCGCCCCGCCGGGGTTCACCTCACAGGAGCCACTGGCGGGGCGGGTTGGTGACGTCGGGGACGGCGCGGGCGGTGGGGCCGGGGTCGGCCCAGCGGACGCCGTTGGCCAGGACCTGCTGGATCTCGGCCTGCTGGTAGACGGGGTACTCCTGGTCGCCGGGGGAGAAGTAGAAGATCCGTCCCCGGCCTCGGGTGAAGGTGACGCCGGAGCGGAACACCTCGCCGCCGGCGAAGGAGCTGATGAAGACCAGGTCGTCGGGGTCGGGGATGTCGAACAGCTCCCCGTACATCTCCTGGCGGGGGATGACCAGGGGGTGCGGGATCCCCTGGGCGATGGGGTGGGACGGTTTGACGGTCCACACGAGTTCCTGCTCGCCCTCGTTGCGCCAGGCCAGGGAGCAGGTGGTGCCCAGGAGCCGGCGGAAGATCTTCGAGAAGTGCCCCGAGTGCAGGACGAGCAGGCCCATGCCGGCCAGGACGTGCTGCTCCACGCGGTCCACGACGGCGTCGTCGACCTGCTCGTGGGCGGCGTGGCCCCACCAGAGCAGGACGTCGGTGCGGTCGAGGACGTCGGCGCTCAGGCCGTGCTCGGGGTCGGCGAGGGTCGCGGTGGACACCTGCGCGTCGGGCAGCAGGCGGCGCAGGCCGGCGGCGATGGCGCCGTGCATGCCGTCGGGGTAGTACTCGCCGATGTTCGCGGGGTGGTTGTTGGCCTCGTGGACGCCTTCGTTCCACACCAGGACGCGGGTCACGCGGTGGTCCCTCCGATCCGTTCGACGGGTTCGACGCGGCCCGAGGCGGCGGACGTCGCGGCGGCTTCCATGAGGGCGACGCTGCCGAGGTTGGAGCGGCCGGTGACGTCGGGGGCGGGGCCGCCGCGGATCGCGCGGGCGAACTGGCGCAGCCCGGCCGAGCGGCCCCACAGGTCCGGGGTGGTCAGCTCGACCGGTTCGGCGGGCGCGCCGCCCAGGCCGAGGCGGACCTCGTCGTCGGCGGGGCCGCCGTTCCCGCGGCCGGTGAGGGTGAGGTAGCCGTCGGCGCCCTCGAAGGTCCACTCCCCGTCCCAGTGGGTCTGGGGGGCGCGGGAGACCCAGCTGCCGCGGTAGCTGGCGACCAGGCCGCCCTCGAGCTCGATGACGAGGACGGCGGAGGCCTCCTCGGTGTAGCGGCTCCACGGCGGGTCGGTGACCTTGGCGTAGACGCTGACGGCTTCGCGGCCGGTGGTCATGCGCAGCAGGTCGAAGTGGTGGATGGCCATGTCGTAGATGAGCGGGTGCGGGAACTGGTAGTGCCGGTAGCCGCCGTCGGCGGGTTCGTCGTGGTCCCAGCGGCGGAAGTCGACGTGGACGACCGACAGGTCGCCGACGGCGCCGTCGGCGATGAGCTGCCGGGCCTTCTGCGCGCCGGGGTAGAACCGGTAGTTCTGGCTGACCTGCAGGACGAGGCCGAGCTCCTCGGCGCGCTCGACGGCGGTGCGGGCCTCGGCGACGGTCCCGGCGAAGGGCTTCTCCACGAGGACGTGCAGGCCGGCGTCGAGGGCTTCGAGCGCGACGGGCACGTGGAAGTCCATGGGGGCGGTGACGACGACGCCGTCGGCGGGGACGGCGGCGGCGGCCTCGGTCAGGGAGGTGAAGCACAGCTCGTCGGGCAGGCCGAGGGCGGCCTGGGCCTTGCGCAGGGTCGGCTCGTGGGCGTCCACGACGGCGACCCGCTCGACCTCGGTGACGGGGGGGATGGCGTTGCGTTCCCAGTCCCCTCCCCACCCGCCGAGCCCGACGTGGATGATCTTCGTCTTCTGGGTGCCGGTTGTCCGGGTGCTGTCAGCGTCGACCACGATCTCGACGCTACACGGCGCCCCGGGACCGGCGGGAGGGTCCCCGGGGGCGTGTCCGGGATCGTTCTCACACCGCGGGGTCGCCGTCCGGGCCGGGGCCGGTGGCGACCGGCCGGGTGGGGTCGGTGACCCACTCCGACCACGAGCCGGGGTACAGCGTCCCGGACAGCCCGGCGACCTCCAGGGCCAGCAGCGTGTGCGCGGCGGTGACCCCGCTGCCGCAGTAGACGCCGACCTCGACGCCCGGGCCCACCCCGGCGGCGGCGAACCGCGCCCGCAGCTCGGCCGGCGCGGCGAACGTGCCGGCCGCGGTGACGTGCCCGGTCGTGGGGAGGTTGCGGGCGCCGGGGACGTGGCCGGCGACCGGGTCGACGGGCTCGGACCGGCCGGAGTACCGCTCGGGGGCGCGGGCGTCCAGGAGCACGCCGGTGCGGGCCAGGGCGGGCAGGGCGGCGGCGTCCAGGACGGGCAGGGCGCCGGGGCGGACGACGACGTCGCCGGGGGCCGGCCGGGGGACGTCGGTGGTCAGCGGCCCGCCGTGGGCGGTCCAGGCGGCCAGGCCGCCGTCGAGGACGCGCACGTCGACCAGCCCGGCCCAGCGCAGGACCCACCAGGCGCGCGCGGCGCTGGTGGAGGTCGCGGCGTCGTGGACGACGACGGGGGTGCCCCGGTGCACCCCGGCGGCGCGCAGGACCTCCTGCAGGGCCGCGGGGTCGGGCAGCGGGTGGCGGCCCTCGCCGGGGCGGCGGGGCCGGGACAGCTGGGTGTCGAGGTCGACGAACACGGCGCCGGGCAGGTGCCCGCGGGCGTGCTCGGCGGCGCCGTCGGGCCCGCCCAGGCTCCAGCGGACGTCGAGCACGACGGGGGGCCGGTCCCCGGCGAGCTCGCGCTGGAGGTGCGGGACGTCGAGGAGGGGAGCGGGCGGGGCCATGGCGGTCACTGTGCCAGCACCGCCCCAGTAGGGTCGCGGCCGTGCTGCGCTGGTCCCGGGTCCCCGTCCTGCGCCGCGTGGAGCCGTTCGTCGTGGCGATCCTGCTGGCGGTCGCGGTGGCGGCGGTGCTGCCGGCCGGGGGCGCGGCCGCGACGGGGCTCTCGTGGGGCACGACGGTCGGGGTCGGGGGGCTGTTCTTCGTCTACGGGGCGCGGATGGCGCCGGCCGAGGCGGTCGCGGGGCTGCGGGACTGGCGGTTGCAGGGGTCGGTCGCGGCCACGACGTTCCTGCTGTTCCCGGCGCTGGGCCTGCTGGTGGCCGCGCTCGCGGGGGGTCTGCTCGACGACGGCCTGGTGACGGGGCTGCTGTTCCTGGCGGTGCTGCCCTCGACGGTGCAGTCGTGCGTGGTGTTCACGGCGGTGGCCCACGGGGACGTGCCGGGGGCGGTGGTCAGCGCGACGGTGTCGAACCTGGCCGGGATCGCGCTGACGCCGCTGCTGGCGGCGGCGGTGCTCGGCGCGGCCGGGGCCGGGCCCGACGCCGGGGCGGTGGGCCGCATCGTGGTGCAGCTGCTGGTGCCGTTCCTGCTGGGTCTGCTGGTGGGCCGGTGGGTGGGCGGCTGGGTGCGGGCGCACCGGCGTCCGCTGACGCTGCTGGACCGCGCGGTGATCGTGGCGGTGGTCTACGCCGCGTTCAGCCGCGGTGTCCGGCAGGGGGTGTGGCAGGAGGTGGGCGCCGGGGAGGTCGCGGTGGTGCTGGGGTGCGCCGCGGTGCTCCTGGCGACCGTGCTGGCCCTGACGTGGTGGGTGCCGACGTGGTGGGGGGCCGGGCGCCCGGCCCGGGTGACGACGCTGTTCTGCGGGTCCAACAAGTCGCTGGCGACGGGCCTGCCGATGGCGACGGTGCTGTTCGACCCGCACGCGGTGGGGCTGGTGGCGCTACCGGTCATCCTCTACCACCCGCTCCAGATCACGGTCTGCTCGTTCCTCGCCACCCGCCTCGGCCGCACGGCGGGCTTCCAGGGGTGAGTCGTCGAACTCGACGTGGACGCGCTCGAACCCCTTGTGCCGCTGGGCCTGCGCGATGCGGGTGTAGGCGCGCTCGTCGCCCTCGGTGAGTTCCACGGCGTCGGTGAAGGGTGTCAGCAGGGCGCGCGGGTAGAGCCGGCGGCTGCGGACGACGTCGGCCTCCAGGCACAGCACCACGCAGCAGGAGGTGACGAACAGGAAGGCGATGAGGCCCAGGACCGCGGTGAAGACCTGGTTGGAGACGCTGGTCCGCTCGCTGACCAGACCGACCAGGTTGCCGCCGAAGTGCTGCAGCAGCTGCCACAGGACGGCCATCGTCAGCGCGCCGGGCAGGATGGTGCGCAGCGGGGGGCGGTGCGCGACGGCCAGCCAGAACGCCATGGTGAACCCGACCCCGGCCAGGACGGTGTACCCGACGGTGCTGGCCCACGACAGCAGCCGGCCGCCACCGCTGATGACGTCGCTCAGGACGATGTTCAGGACCGTGGTGCCCACCACGAACAGCCCGGCGGTCACCATGAGCAGCAGGCTGCGCAGGCGGGACTTGAACGGGTTGGGGCGCTCGTTGCGGGGGATGCCCCAGGCGATGTTCGCGGCGTTCTGCAGGGCCAGGCCGACGCCGAGGCCGCCGTAGAGCGCGCCGGCGAGACCGATCGCCAGGCCCGCCCCGCCGCCGCCGAGCCGTCCGGGGTCGCCGATCTCGGTGCCGATCACCGGGATGGTGCCGACCGCGGAGTTCACGATCGCGTCCTGCGCGCCGGGGTTGCCGGCCAGGACGTACCCCAGGATCGTGGACAGCAGCAGGAGCAGCGGGACGATGCTCAGCAGGCCGTAGTAGGTGACGATCGCGGCGAGGTAGGCGCCCTGGTCCTCGAAGAACTTGTAGACGACCGCGAGCGGGTAGCTGACGACGGGGTGCCGCCGCTGGAACCCGTCGAGCCGCGAGACCCACGACATCGACCGTTCTCCCCCGACCTCGACCCGAGCGTGCTGGTGCTGCCGGGGACGAGGGTAGGGGCAGCCGGTCAGGGCTGCACGTCCACCAGCGGGTCCGCGGGCGGGGCCGCGCGCACGCGGTCGAGCAGGTCCACGACGCGGGCCCACACCGGCGCGGCCGGGTCGATGACGGAGAAGTGGTCGCCGTCGTCCTCCACGACGCGCACGTCGTCGCCGGCGGCGGCGGCCGCGTCGGCGAAGCGGCGGGAGGCGTCGAGCAGGTCGGGGTCGTCGCCGCGGCAGCAGACCACGGCCAGCGGCAGCCCCACGGGCAGCCGCGACATCGGCGACGCGGCGGCGTACACCTCCGGGATCAGCTGGGGCGGGCCGCCCAGGGCGGCGGCGACGGCGTGCTCGGACAGGCCGCGCGCGTGGATGCTGTGCAGGTCCAGGCAGCCGGCGAGGGAGACGGTCAGCGCCGGGCGCAGCTCGCTGGAGGCGCGGTCGGCGGCCAGCCGGGTGACCAGCTGCCCGCCGGCGGAGTGCCCCAGGGTGACGACGCGGGTCAGGTCCAGCGGGGCCGGGGCCGAGTGCAGGACACCGAACCCGGCGTCGACGTCGGCGGTGGTGGCGTCCCAGCCGTGCAGGTCGGGGCGGCGGTACTCCAGGTTCCAGGTCGCGAACCCGCGCGCGGTGAGGTCGGCGGCGACGGCGTGCATGAGGTCGTTCTCCCACCGCGAGCGCCAGTAGCCGCCGTGGACGAGGACGGCGACGGGGAACGGGCCGGGGCCGTGGTCGGCGGGGTCGGGGGTGCGCAGGTGGGCGTACTGGTCGGGGTGCGGGCCGTAGGGGACGCGGCGGGCGGGGGCGGTGCGCTCGTGGACCCAGTCGTCGACGGCGAAGCGCAGGCCGGCGGTGCCGCGCCAGCGCACGTGGCGGCGGACGCGGGTGGAGCGGTCGACGTCGCGGGCGTCGAGGTCGACGCGCACGACGGTGGCCTCGATGCCGGCGAGGAGGTCGTCGACGGGGGTGTCGTCGCCGGTGACGAGCAGGAACTCGCCGTCGGCGGCGGTCGCCTCGGCGCGCAGGTGCTCGTGGGAGGTGGTCAGGACGAGGCGGCCGGGGACGCGGTGGGCGGCCAGGGCGGCCGCGAAGGTGTCGCGCGCGGTGCGGGAGCCGGTCAGGACGCCGGGGGCGGCCAGGGCCAGCAGGTTCACGCGCCGATCTCCGTGCGGACGGCGTACAGCTCGGGGAAGAAGGTGAGGTCCAGGGCGCGGGCGAGGAAGTCGACGCCGGTGGAGCCGCCGGTGCCGCGCTTGAAGCCGATGGTGCGCTCGACGGTCTTCAGGTGCCGGAACCGCCAGAGCTGGAAGTTGTCCTCGAGGTCGACGAGCTCCTCGCAGGCCTCGTACTCGGTCCAGAACTCGTTCGCGTTCTCGTAGATGCGGGTCAGGACGGGCACCAGGGCGGGGGTGTGGACGTGGGCCTTCGTGACGTCGCGCTCGAGGACCTCGGCGGGGACGGCGTGGCCGCGGCGGGCCAGGAAGCGCAGGAACTGGTCGTAGAGGCTGGGGGCCTGCAGCAGCTCGGCCAGTTCGGCGTGGCGGGGGGCGTCGTGGGCGAAGACGTCCAGCATCTTCGCGTTCTTGTTGCCCAGGACGAACTCCACGGCGCGGTACTGGTGGGACTGGAAGCCGGAGGAGTTGGCCAGGAAGCCGCGGAACTGGGCGTACTCGGTGGGGGTGAGGGTGGCCAGCACCGACCACTGCTCGGTGAGGGTGCGCTGGACGTGCTTGACGCGGGCGATGTTCTTCAGGGCGGTCTTGAGGTCGTCGGCGGCGATGGCGGTGACCGCCGAGCGCAGTTCGTGCAGGACGAGCTTGAGCCACAGCTCGGAGGTCTGGTGCTGGATGATGAACAGCATCTCGTCGTGGTGCTCGGGGACGCTGAGCGGGTGCTGGGCGGTCAGGACCTGGTCCAGGTGCAGGTAGGTGCCGTAGGACATCTCGCGGGTGAAGTCGGTGACGACGCCGGACTCGACCTCGCGGGTGTTGGCGCCGGTGGGGTCCGCGGCCGGGCTCATCGGGCCTCCTCCACGACCCGCTGCAGGGCGAGGACCCCGGTCAGGACCTCGGTGAAGCTGGTGGACAGCGGGGCCAGGCCCAGCCGGATGCCGTCGGGGGCGCGGAAGTCGGGGACGACGCCCCGCTGCCACAGCGCCGCGGTCGCCCGGCGGGCGTCCAGCCCGCTGGTGCCCTCGCGCAGGGTCAGGTGCCCACCGCGCGCGGCGGCCTCGCGGGGGGTGGCGACCTGCACGCCGTGGGGGACGAGCAGCGCGTCGGCCAGTTCCAGGGCGTGACCGGTGAGCAGGACGGACTTGCGCCGGACGGCGTCGATGCCGGCGCGCCGGAGCTGCTCGAGCCCGACGCGCACCGGGACCATCGAGACGATGGGCGGGGTGCCGGAGATCAGCTGCCGGACCCCGGGGTCGGGCTGGTAGCCGCGGCCCATGGCGAACGGGTCGGCGTGACCCATCCAGCCCTGCACCGGCTGGCGCAGCGCCCCGCCGTGACGGCCCTGGTGGCGGTGGGCGAGGTAGGCGAAGGCGGGGGCGCCGGGACCGCCGTTGAGGTACTTGTACGTGCACCCCACCGCCAGGTCCACGCCCCACTCGTCCAGGGCGAGGGGGACGGACCCGACCGAGTGGGACAGGTCCCACAGGACCAGGGCACCGGCGTCGTGGACGGCGGCGGTGATCGCGGCGGCGTCGGCCAGGTGCCCGGAGCGGTAGGCGACGTGGCTGAAGGTGGCCAGCGCGGTGCGGGGCCCGACGGCGGCGCGGACCTGCTCGGCGTCGATCCCGGCGGCGGGGTCGGTCTCGATCCAGCGGATGCGGGTGCCGGTCTCGGCGGCGACGCCCTCGAGGACGAAGCGGTCGGTGGGGAAGTTGTCGGTGTCGGCGACGATCTCGTCGCGGCCCTCGACGCGGGCGGCCAGGGCGGCGCGGACGAGCTTGTAGAACAGGACGGTGGTGGAGTCGGCGACCACGGTCTGCCCGCCGGCGGCGCCGAGGGCGACGCGGCCCAGCAGGTCGCCGAGGTCGGTGGGCCAGTCCATCCAGCCGCCGGCCCCGACCTGCCCGTCCTCGGTCCAGCCCTGGATGAGGCGCCCGCCCCACTCCTGCTCCACGAACCGCTGCACGGCCTCGGGGGTGGCCTTCAGCGGCCGGCCCAGGGAGTTGCCGTCCAGGTAGGCGCTGACGCCGGGGGCGGCCTCGAGCAGGAACTCCCCGCGGTGCGCGGCGAGGGGGTCGGCCGCGTCGAGCTCGGCGGAGCGGGCGGCCAGGTCCGCGACGGTGCGGGAGGTGGCCGGGGGGGTGGCGCTCACTGGGGTCCTCCCGTGGGGGTCGGCGTGGTGGGGTCAGTGTCGCCGATGCCGGGACCGGCCGGGGGGCGGGGTGGCGGCTGGGCCGGACGGGTGACGGGGCTGGACGTGGGGGTGCTGCGTGCCGAGGAACCGGTGGTGACGGTGACGAGTGCTGCGGTGGGGATCGAGCGGACCGGGATCGAGCAGGTGCTGCTCGACGGCGGGCTCCGCAGCGTGTTCCAGCCCATCGTGGACCTGGACTCGGGCGCGGTGGTGGCCTACGAGGCGCTGGTGCGCGGCCCGCAGGGTCCGCTGCACCGCCCCGACGACCTGTTCGCGGCGGCGCGCGCGGCGGGCTGCCTGGCGGAGCTGGACCAGGCGTGCCGGGCGGCGGCGTTCGCCGGTGCCGTGGAGCACGCGGTGGTGGCCCCGCTGACGCTGTTCGTCAACGTGGAGCCGGAGGTGCTGGACTCGGCGCCGCTGAGCCGGCTGCTGGCCCTGGCCGAGGGCGCGCCGGGAGGCCTGCGGGTGGTCGTGGAGATCACCGAGCGGGCCCTGGCGGCGCGGCCGGCGGAGCTGCTGCGGACGGTGGCGCGGATCCGGGAGATCGGCTGGGGCGTCGCGTTGGACGACGTGGGCGCCGACGCCATGTCGCTGGCGTTCATGCCGCTGCTGCGGCCGGACGTGGTGAAGCTGGACCTGCGGCTGGTGCAGGGGCGCCCCGGCGCGGCGGTGGCCCAGATCATGAACGCGGTGAACGCGTACGCGCAGAGCTCGGGCGCGGTGGTGCTGGCCGAGGGCATCGAGGACGAGGGCCACCTGCGCACGGCGCGGGCGCTGGGCGCGCAGCTGGGGCAGGGCTGGTTCTTCGGCCGGCCGGCGGCGCCGCCGCCGCCGGCGGCGGTGACCGGCGAGCTGGTGCTGGCCGCCGCGGCCCCGGTCGTGGACCACGGGCTGACCTCGCCGTTCGCGGCGCTGCCGCCGGGGACGGTGCTGCGGCGCTCGGCCAAGCCGCTGCTCATCGAGGTCAGCAAGCAGCTGGAGCGGGAGGCGCGGCGCCTGGGCGACACGTGCGTGGTCGCCTCGACGTTCCAGGAGGCGCGGCACTTCACGCCCGCGACCCGGTCGCGCTACCGCGACCTGGCCGACGGCGTGGGGTTCGTCGCGGCGGTGGGCGAGGGGCTGCCGGAGTCGCCGCTGCCGGGGGTGCGCGGGGCCACGCTGGCCGCGGGGGACCCGGTGCGCGGGGAGTGGGACGTGGTGGTGCTGTCGCCGCACTTCGCGGCGGCGCTGCTGGCCCGCGACCTCGGTGACGAGGGCCCGGACCGGGAGCGGGAGTTCGAGTACGCCCTGACGTACGACCGGGACGTGGTCGTGGCGGCGATGCACTCGCTGCTGTCGCGGGTGGCGCCGCGGGTGGCGCCGCGGGAGGCGGCGCCGGTGGCCGCGGCCGCCGCGGTGGCGTCCTCGGGACCGGCGCCGGGGGCGGTGGTGCGCCGCGGTGCGGGCCCGGGCGCGGACCTGGACCTGCACCGGTTGCTGCCGCGGGCGCTCGCGGCCACGACCAGCGGGGTGGCGATCGCGGACATGACGCGCCCGGACGCCCCGCTGGTGTACGTCAACGCGGCGTTCGAGCGCCTGTCGGGGCGCAGCGCGTCCGAGGTGCTGGGCCGCAACTGCCGGTTGCTGCAGGGCCCGGACACCGACCCGGCGGTGGTCAACGAGATCCGGTCGGCGATCGCGGCGGGCCGGGAGTGGCGCGGGGTGCTGGTCAACCACCGCGGCCCGCGGCGGGTGCCGTGGTGGAACGAGATCCACCTGGCCCCGGTGTTCGACGAGACGGGCCGGCTGGTGCAGTACGTCGGCGTCCAGCACGACGTGACCGACCGGGTGCGCGCCCAGCAGGAGGCCGAGCGGGAGCGGGCGCGCTCGCGCAGCTACCTGCACCGGATCGAGGAGCTCGCGCACACCGACGCCCTGACGGGCCTGGCCAACCGGCGCGGCGTGGAGCGGTTCGTGGAGGCTGAGCTGCTGCGGGCCCGGGAGACCGGCGAGGCGGTGGCGCTGCTGTTCTGCGACCTCGACGGGTTCAAGGCGGTCAACGACCGGTTCGGTCACGCGGCCGGGGACGAGCTGCTGGGCGTGGTCGCGCAGCGGCTGCGCCGGTCGGTGCGCGAGAGCGACCTGGTGGCCCGCCTCGGCGGGGACGAGTTCGTGGTGGCCCTGACCGGGCTGGACCCGGCGTCGGCGCAGCGGGACGCGGCGCGGGTGGCGCGGGCGCTCGCCGACGCGGTCATCGCGCCGGTCCCGCTGAGCGCGGGCGTCGGCTCGGTGGGCGCCAGCGTCGGGGTGGGGGTGCAGCCCGCGCACGGGGCGACGTTCGCGGAGCTGGTGCGCCACGCCGACCGGGACATGTACCGCATCAAGCGGGGCGCCTGAGCCGGGGCGGGTGGGCGCGGGCGGGCACGGGCGGGCGCGGGTGGGCGTGGCGGCGCGCCGACACGGAACCGCCTCGCGATCCCCGTGCCTCGGGTTAGTGTCGAGTGCACCACCCAGACGGGAGATGCGCCATGACGGAGCCCACACGCCGCTTCGGCGGTGGTGGTGAGCGGGATCCCCGCCACCTCACCGCCCTCGAGGAACAGCTCGGGGCGGCCCGCACCCGACTCGCCCAGGTCAGCGCCCAGAACGACCGGCTGGCCAGCACCCTGCGCGAGGCCCGTGACCAGATCGTCGCCCTGAAGGCGGAGGTGGACCGGCTGGGGCAGCCCCCCGCCCAGTTCGCCACCTTCCTCCAGGTCGGCGACGACGAGGGGACGGCCGACATCGTCTCGGCCGGGCGGCGCATGCGCGTGGCCGTCAGCCCCGCCGTGGACCTGACGGCCCTGCGCCCGGGGCAGGACCTGATGGTCAACGAGGCCATGAACGTGGTCGCCGCGTTCGACTACGAGCGCACCGGTGAGCTGGCGTCGGTGAAGGAGGTCCTGCCCGACGGGCGGGCCCTGGTGCTGGCGCGGGCCGACGAGGAGCGCGTCGTGCGCCTGGCGGGCCCGCTGATGGACGGGCCGCTGCGCGTGGGGGACTCCCTGACGATCGACACGCGGTCGGGCTTCGCCTTCGAGCGGATCCCCAAGGCGGAGGTCGAGGAGCTGGTGCTGGAGGAGGTGCCGGACATCGACTACGAGGACATCGGGGGTCTGGGGCCGCAGATCGAGGCGATCCGGGACGCGGTGGAGCTGCCGTTCCTGCACGCCGACCTGTTCCGCGAGCACGGGCTGCGCCCGCCGAAGGGGATCCTGCTGTACGGCCCCCCCGGGTGCGGCAAGACGCTCATCGCCAAGGCGGTGGCGAACTCGCTGGCCAAGAAGGCCGCCCAGCTGCGCGGCGAGACGCAGGCCAAGAGCTACTTCCTGAACATCAAGGGCCCCGAGCTGCTGAACAAGTACGTCGGGGAGACCGAGCGGCACATCCGGCTGATCTTCGCCCGGGCCCGGGAGAAGGCCAGCGGCGGCACGCCCGTCGTGGTGTTCTTCGACGAGATGGAGTCGCTGTTCCGCACCCGCGGGTCGGGGGTGTCCTCGGACGTGGAGACCACGATCGTCCCGCAGCTGCTGTCCGAGCTGGACGGCGTGGAGCGGCTGGAGAACGTCATCGTCATCGGGGCGTCGAACCGCGAGGACATGATCGACCCGGCGATCCTGCGCCCGGGCCGGCTGGACGTGAAGATCAAGATCGAGCGGCCGGACGCCGAGAGCGCCGGGCAGATCTTCAGCAAGTACCTGACGCCGGACCTGCCGCTGCACGCCGACGACCTGGCCGTCAACGGCGGCAACGCGCGGACGACGGTCGACGCGATGATCCAGGCCACGGTGGAGCGGATGTACACCGAGACCCCGGAGAACGAGTTCCTGGAGGTCACCTACGCCGGCGGGGACAAGGAGGTCCTGTACTACAAGGACTTCAACTCCGGGGCGATGATCCAGAACATCGTGGACCGGGCGAAGAAGATGGCCATCAAGGACCTGCTGACCTCCCAGCAGCGGGGTCTGCGGGTCGACCACCTCATGAGCGCGTGCGTGGACGAGTTCAAGGAGAACGAGGACCTGCCCAACACCACGAACCCGGACGACTGGGCACGGATCTCGGGCAAGAAGGGCGAGCGGATCGTGTTCATCCGCACGCTGATGCAGGGCAAGAAGGGCACCGAGGCGGGCCGGTCGATCGACACGGTCGCCAACACCGGTCAGTACCTCTAGGCCCCCCGCACCCGGTCCGGGGCCCGTCGGGCCCCCGGGACGGTCGCGACCCCCACCGTGGGCCGCACCTCGCGCTGGCGGGGTGCGGCCCACGGTGCGTGCAGCAGCCACGGCACCCGGGCCAGCGGCCCGCGCAGCGGCAGGCACACCGCGAGCGCCGCGGCGACCAGCAGGGCGGGGGCGAGCAGGGACAGCGGGCCACCCGCGGCGGTGCCGGCGGCGGGGGCCAGGGGCAGGACGAGCAGGCCCAGGACGATCTCGTGGGTGACGTAGACGGGCAGGGTGCGCCGCCCGACGTGCGCCAGGGCGCGGCCGGCGCGGGTGGGGGCGAGGCGGACGGCGACGGCGCAGCCGGCGAGGACGGCGGCGGCACCGACGAGGAGGCGGACGCCGGGGACCTGCGTCAGGCCCAGGGCGGTGGTGGCCAGGGCCAGGAGCCCGGTGGCGGCGGCCAGGGCGGTGACGGCCAGGGGGCCGGGGACGCGGGTGGCCACGCGCAGGGCGGGGCCGTGCAGGCGCAGGCCGGCGGCGAAGAAGACGAAGAGGGTGAGCAGGTCGCTCCACACGAAGCTGTACCGGACGAGCTGGCCGGGGCCGAGGGCGGCGGCCAGGGCGGCGGCGGCGGGCAGCAGGACGGCGGTGGGGACGGCCCGGGTGAGGCGGCCCAGCGGGAGGTAGAGGGCGAGGGCGAGCAGGTACCAGGCGCCGTTGTCGGGCAGCAGGAGGGTCTGGTCGAGCCAGCCGCGGGGGCCGGGCGGCACGTCGTCGCGGGCGTAGGGCAGGAGGGTGAAGGCGGCGAAGGCGGCGCTGGCCCACAGGAGGTAGACCCACAGGTCGTTGGTGGTGCGCCGGCGCAGCAGGTCGGGCCAGGGCCGGTGGACGGCGCGGACGGCGAGGAGGCCGGAGAGGAAGAAGAACAGGGGCATCCGCAGCAGGCGGAGGGTCTCGTTGGCGGCGGTCCAGGCGGGGTGGCCGAGCCCCTCGGCAGTGGTGAACAGCACGGCGTGGTGGGTGATGACCAGGACGATGGCCGCACCGCGGGCGGTGTCGACCCAGGGCAGGCGGGGACTGGGCGTGCTGCTGGTCACGGGTCTCCCGGGTGGTCGGACCCGTGGCGGGTCACGGCGCGATCACGAGCGGGCCGGATCCTTCCACCATTCGGCCCAGTGGGCCAGCAGTGCGCGGGTGTCGGGGACGAAGGGCCAGGTGGGGTCGGCGAGCCGGGCGCGCAGGGTCGCGGGGTCCTCCCACCAGCCGGCGGCGACCTCGCTGGGCTGCAGGGTCAGGGGGGTGCCGTCCCAGCGGGCCTCGTAGACGTGGGCGAGGAAGTGGGTGGTGTCGTCGCGGTACCACCGCACCAGGACGGGGGTCAGGTCGGCGTCGACCCCGAGCTCCTCGCGCAGCTCGCGGTGGGCGGCGGCCAGGGGGTCCTCCCCGGCGGCGACGACGCCACCGGCGAGGCAGTCGTGGGCGCCGGGGTTGAGGTCCTTGGTGGTGGTGCGGCGGTGGACGTGGACGCGGCCGTGCGCGTCGCGCAGGAGGACGCCGGTGGCGGCGTGGGGGAGGTTGAGCGCGCGGACGCGGTCGCGGGGGGCGGTGCCGGTGACGCGGCCGGCGGGGTCGGCGGGGTCGTACAGGGCGACGGCTTCGGAGCCGGTCCGGGGGCTGGTCTCGCTCACCCCGGAGAGGGTAGGTGCGCTGTGACGGGTGCGACGTGAGGGGGAGGAGCGGGGTGCGCGGGCCCGCCCTGGGGAGGATCCGCGCGTCGGGGGCAGGCCCTAGGGTGACCGGGTGCCCGCCCTGCTGAGCGTCCCCGGTCCCCCGTCCCGACCGTTGCGGCTGGTGTGCGCCGCCGCCGGGGTGGCGGGGGCCCTGGTGCTGGCGGGCTGCGGCGGGGACGAGGACGAGGCCCGGATCGGGCTGGGGACGGTCGGGCGCGGGGACGTGCGGCAGGTGGTGGACGCGGCCGGGCAGGTGCAGCCGCGGAACTCGGCGGTGCTCAAGGCCCCGGCCACCGGCACGGTCGCGACGCTGGCGGTCGTGGACGGCCAGGAGGTGCAGGCCGGCCAGGTGCTGATGACGATCGAGTCCCCCCAGGCGGTGCAGGCGCTGGAGCAGGCCGAGGCGGCGGACGCGGAGGCGGCCCGGTCGGGGACGGGCTCGTCCTCGGCGCGCTCGTCCTCGCAGGTGGCGGCGCAGCAGCGCCGGGCCGAGCGGGACGCCCAGGCGCGGTTCGCCGAGGCCGAGACCCAGGCCCAGGCGATCGCGGACCCGGCGGCGAGGGCCGCGGCGCTGGCGGCGGTGCAGTCCTCGCGCACGCAGTACCAGTTGCTGGCCTCGCAGACGCAGGCGCTGGTGGACCAGGTGAACTCGGGCCTGGGGAACCTGGACGCGGCGGTGGAGTCGCTGGGCGCGGCGCAGCGGGTGCAGACCCGGGCGGCGGTGGCGGCGGCGCGGGCGACGGTGGACGCCCTGACGGTGGTGGCACCCATCTCCGGACGGGTGTCCCTGGGGTCCAGCGGCGGCGGCGGGGGGTCGGGGCTGCCGGCGGGCGCCGAGCAGCTGCTGGCCGGCAGCGGCGTCTCGCTGCCGCAGGCGGCCGGGGCGGGCGACTCCGGGGCCGCGGGGGCGCCGGTGCTGGCGCAGGGCGCGGCGGTCGCGCAGGGCGCGACGCTGGTCTCCGTGATCGACGCCTCGACGCTGACGCTGAGCGCGGACGTGGACGAGACGGACGTGCTGCTCGTGCAGCCGGGCGTGGTGGCGGACGTGGCGGTCGACGCGGTCGAGGGGGCGCG
The DNA here is from genome assembly GCF_050871975.1 of Kineococcus rugosus. Lineage (NCBI taxonomy): Bacteria > Bacillati > Actinomycetota > Actinomycetes > Kineosporiales > Kineosporiaceae > Kineococcus > Kineococcus rugosus. Next base: position 85,959 of record NZ_JBJLSJ010000002.1, read on the forward strand.
GTACCGGGGGACGGTCACCAGCGTGGACCCGACGGCGAAGTCGGGCACCGGTGGGGCGGTCACGTACACGGTGCGGTTGAGCTACGACGGCGGGACCGGCCCGGACGGGCAGGCCGCGGTGACGCCGCTGCCGGGCATGAGCGCGACGGTGTCGCTGGTGGTGCGCAGCGTGACGGGCGTGGTGGAGGTGCCGGCGTCGGCGATCGTGCGGGCCGGCTCGGCGAACGGGTCGGCGGACTCGGACTCGGTGTGGGTGGTGCGCTCGGGCCAGGCCCAGCGGCAGGACGTGACGGTGGGGGTGCGCGGGGACGCGGACGTGGAGGTCACGGCCGGGCTGAGCGGTGGCGAGCGGATCGTCGTCGAGGGCGCGGCCGACGTGTCGCAGGGGCAGCAGGTCTCGTGACGTCGCGCACTGCGCACGCGGCCGAGGGGTCGGTGCCGGGCCCGGGTGCGCCCGCGGCGATCGAGGCGGTGGACGTGCGGCGGTCGTACTCGTTCGGGGACACGACGGTCGACGCCCTGCGGGGGGTCAGCTTCACGGTCACCGAGGGGGAGTACGCCGCGATCGTGGGCCCGAGCGGTTCGGGCAAGTCGACCCTCATGCACCTGCTGGGGTGCCTGGACCGCCCGACGTCGGGGGTCCTGCGGGTGGGGGGCCGGGACGTGGCGGAGCTGTCGGACGCCGAGCTGGCGGACCTGCGCAACCGCGAGATCGGGTTCGTCTTCCAGGCCTTCCAGCTGCTGCCGCGCTCGAGCGCGGTGGAGAACGTGGCGCTGCCGCTGCTGTACCGGGGGGTGAAGGCCGGTGAGCGCCGGGAGCTGGCGGCCGAGGCGCTGCGGGCGGTGAACCTGGGGCACCGGCTGACGCACCGGCCGACGCAGATGTCCGGCGGCGAGCAGCAGCGGGTGGCGATCGCGCGGGCCCTGGTGGGGCGACCACGGATCCTGCTGGCCGACGAGCCGACGGGGAACCTGGACTCGCGCAACGGCGCGGAGGTCATGCGCATCCTGGAGGAGCTGAACTCCGCGCGGGGGGTGGCGGTGGTGCTGGTCACCCACGACGACGAGGTCGCCGGGCGCGCCCGCCGGCAGGTGCGGGTCCGCGACGGGCTCGTGGAGCAGGACACGGCGGTGGCGCCGTGAAGGGCTGGGAGGCGTTCCGCGTCGCGCTCGACGCGTTGCGCGGCAACCGGTTGCGCAGCCTGCTGACGATGCTGGGCATCATCATCGGGATCGCGGCGGTCATCGTGGTCGTCTCGATCGGGTCCGGCGCGCGCCAGCAGATCGAGCAGCAGGTCGAGGGGCTGGGGTCGAACCTCATCCTGGTGGTGCCGGGGCAGTTCGACACGAACAACCTCGGCGGCAGCGGCCCGGCGAGGTCCACGATGCAGCTCGACGACGGCGACGTCCTGGCCGACGTGGTGGGTGACCCGCGCGCGGTGACGGCGCGCATCGGCACCGGGGCGGAGGTGCGGGCCGGGACGCGGGAGCAGTTCACGACCGTGCAGGGCGCGGACCAGAACCTGCCGCGGGTGCTGACCCGGCCGGTGGCGCAGGGGCAGTACTTCACCTCCGTCGACGTCGACGCCCGCCGCCGGGTGGCGGTGCTGGGGTCGGCCACGGCGCGGGTGCTGTTCCCGGGCACCGACCCGGTGGGGCGCCAGGTCACGATCGCCGGGACGCGCTTCGACGTCATCGGGGTGCTGGCCGAGCAGGGCGAGAGCTTCGGGGTCTCGCAGGACAACGAGATCCACGTGCCGATCACGACGGCGCAGCGGTTGTTCTCCATCGACCGGGTCGACGCGTTCGCGGTGAAGGCGCCGTCGGCGTCGTCGGTCGAGGAGCTGTCGGAGCGGTTGTGGCGGGCGATGAAGGCGCAGTACCCCGACCAGACGTTCTCGGCGGTGACGCAGACGCAGATCCTGGGGGTGGTGGGGCAGATCCTGGGGCTGCTGACGGCGGTGCTGGCCGCGATCGCCGGGATCTCGCTGGTCGTCGGCGGGGTGGGGGTCTCCAACATCATGCTGGTCTCGGTGCGGGAGCGGACCCGGGAGATCGGGCTGCGCAAGGCGCTGGGGGCCCGGCAGCGGGACGTGCTGGTGCAGTTCCTCGTCGAGGCGGTGCTGCTCACCAGCGTGGGGGGCGTCCTCGGGATCGCGATCGGGGTCGCGGGGTCGGTGGCGGTGGACCGGCTCTCGCCGCTGCCGGCCGCGATCGAGTGGTGGAGCCCGGTGGTGGCGTTCGTGGTGTCGGCCGCGGTGGGCATCTTCTTCGGGGTGTTCCCGGCCCGGCGGGCCGGGCGGCTGGACCCGGTCGTCGCGCTGCGCAGCGAGTGAGGTCATCTAGGGTCGAGGCGTGAGCGTGCGCAGAGTCGTCGGGATCGAGACCGAGTACGGCATCTCGGTGCCGGGGGACCCGGGCGCGAACCCGATGCTGCTGTCGGCCCAGGTCGTCAACGCGTACGCCTCGGCGGCCACCGGCTCGCGGCCGCGGTGGGACTACGAGGACGAGGCGCCGCTGCGCGACGCGCGCGGCTTCGAGGTGGAGCGGGCCGCGGCGCACCCCTCGCAGCTGACCGACGAGCCGGGCCGGTCGGCGGGCGGCACCGCGGCGCGGTCGCGGCGGGCGGCGCCGAACGCCTCGGACGTGGTGAGCGCCGAGACCGAGGACCCCACGATGGCCAACGTCATCCTCACCAACGGGGCCCGCTTCTACGTCGACCACGCCCACCCGGAGTACTCCTCCCCGGAGGTGCTGACCCCGCGCGACGCGGTGCGCTGGGACCGGGCCGGGGAGCTGATCCTGCTGGAGTCGCTGCGCCGGGTCGCGGCCTCCCCGGGGCTGGCGCCGGTGACGATCTACAAGAACAACACCGACGGCAAGGGCGCCTCGTACGGCACCCACGAGAACTACCTGATGGACCGGGCCACGCCCTTCGGCGACGTGGTGCGCCACCTCACCCCCTTCTTCGTGTCCCGCCAGGTGTTCACCGGCGCCGGGCGCGTCGGGCTGGGGCAGGACTCGCGGCGGGCCGGCTTCCAGGTCAGCCAGCGCGCCGACTTCTTCGAGGTGGAGGTGGGGCTGGAGACGACGATGAAGCGGCCCATCATCAACACCCGCGACGAGCCGCACGCGACGGTCGAGAAGTACCGCCGGCTGCACGTCATCGTGGGCGACGCCACGATGTGCGAGGTCGCGACGCTGCTGAAGGTCGGCACCACCAGCCTGGTCCTGTCGATGCTGGAGGCGGGGTACCTGCCGGGCAGCCCCGCGGGGGACCTGCTGATGGCCGAGCCGGTGCGGGCCCTGCACGAGGTGTCGCACGACCCGGGGCTGCGCCAGCTGGTCCGGCTGCGCGACGGGCGCCGGCTGACGGCGGTGCAGGTGCAGTGGGCGTACCTGGAGGCGGCCCGCGCGTTCGTCGCCGACCGCTTCGGCGCCGACGTCGACGCCGACACCGCCGAGGTCCTGACCCGCTGGGAGCAGGTCCTGACGAAGCTGGAGACCGACGTGTTCTCCGCCGCCCGGGAGGTCGACTGGGTCGCCAAGCTGCGGCTGCTGGAGGGGTACCGCTCCCGCGACGGCCTGGCCTGGGACCACGCCCGCCTGCAGGCGGTGGACCTGCAGTGGTCGGACGTGCGGCCCGAGAAGGGCCTGTACCTCAAGCTCGCCGAGCGCGGGCAGGTGGAGCGGCTGCTGACCGACGCCGAGGTCCGGCACGCCGTGGAGCACCCCCCGACCGACACCCGCGCCTACTTCCGGGGCGAGTGCCTGGCCCGGTACGGCTCGCGGGTCGCGGCCGCCAGCTGGGACTCGGTGATCTTCGACGTCGCCGGGCGCGGCGCGCTGCAGCGGGTGCCGACGCTGGAGCCGCTGCGCGGCACGAAGGAGCACGTGGGGGCGCTGCTGGACCGCTGCGCGACGGCCGAGGACCTCGTCGCGGCCCTCACCGGCTGACCGCCCCCGCGCGGGCCGGCGGCGGGCGGGCGGGTGAGGTGCGCCGCACACCCGGCGGGGGCGGGGTGTGCGGGGTTAGTGTCGTCCCGGAAGCGGGCCCGCGTGGTCCGGTGCGCGAGACGTCAGGGGGAGCCAGCCATGCCTGGACAGGAGCAGCAGCGCCCGAGCCGCCGCGAGGACGAGGTCGAGGAGTCCCCGGCCGTCCCCGCGCAGGCGAAGGCCAACGAGTCCGACGCCGACGTCGACGCCCTGCTCGACGAGATCGACGAGGTCCTGGAGTCCAACTCCGAGGAGTTCGTCCGCGGCTTCGTCCAGAAGGGCGGCCAGTAGCCCCGCCGCGGGCGCCCCGCGGCGCCGCCGGTCCGGTCCCGGCGCGGGCCCGGACCGGCGGGTAGGGTCGCTGGGGTGAACCACACCAGCGATCAGTCGGGACGGTTGCCGGCCGCCTTCCTGCGGCCCGGTTCCTCGTCCTTCACCGACTTCGTGCGCGAGTACTCACCCGACCTGCTGCCCGCGGCGCGGTCGGTGCCGGCCTCGGGGGCGGTGCCCGCCGGGGGCCCCGGGAACGGGGAGGCGCCGCACGCCACGACGATCGTGGCGCTGGTGTTCGCCGACGGCGTCGTCATGGCCGGTGACCGCCGCGCCACCGCCGGGCCGATGATCGCCCAGCGCGACATCAAGAAGGTCTTCCAGACCGACGAGCACTCCTGCGCCGGGATCGCCGGCGTCGCCGGGCTCGCCGTGGAGATGATCCGCCTGTTCCAGGTGGAGCTGGAGCACTTCGAGAAGCTCGAGGGGACGCTGATGTCCTTCGAGGGCAAGGCGAACCGCCTCTCCACCATGATCCGCGGCAACCTGGGCCTGGCCATGCAGGGCCTGGCCGTCGTGCCGCTGTTCGCCGGGTACGACCTCGACGCCGGCCGCGGCCGCATCGTCGGCTACGACGTCACCGGCGGCCGCTCGGAGGAGCGGGACCACCACACCGTGGGGTCCGGCTCGATCTTCGCCCGCGGCGCGCTGAAGAAGCTGTACCGGCCCGGCATGGACGAGGCCGGGACCGTCCGCGTCGCGATCGAGGCGCTGTGGGACGCCGCCGACGACGACTCCGCGACCGGGGGGCCGGACCTGCTGCGCAAGATCTGGCCCGTCGTGGGCGTCGTCACCGCCGCCGGGTTCCGCCAGGTCCCCGACGCCGAGCTCGAACCCGTCGTGGAGGCCGTCGTGGCCGGCCGGCGGGGCAACCCCGGGGGCAACCCCGGCATCACCGGTCAGGAGGCCTGAGCCGTGAGCGTGCCGTTCTACGTGTCGCCCGAGCAGTTGATGAAGGACAAGGCCGACTACGCGCGCAAGGGCATCGCCCGCGGCCGCGCCGTCGTCGTCGTGGCCTTCGCCGACGGGATCGTCTTCGCCTCCGAGAACGCCTCCCGGGCGCTGCACAAGATCTCCGAGATCTACGACCGCGTCGCCTTCGCCGCCGTCGGCAAGTACAACGAGTTCGAGAACCTGCGCGTGGCCGGGGTCCGGTACGCCGACGTGCGCGGCTACTCCTACGACCGGTCCGACGTCACCGCCCGCGGCCTGGCCAACGCCTACGCCCAGACCCTGGGGGCCATCTTCACCACCGAGTCCAAGCCGTACGAGGTGGAGATCGTCGTCGCCGAGGTGGGGCGCACCCCCGAGACCGACCAGATCTACCGCCTCACCTACGACGGGTCCGTCGCCGACGAGCACGGGTTCGTCGCGATGGGCGGCTCGGCCGAGCAGATCGGGGCCAGGCTCGCCGAGCGCTGGCACGCCGGGCTGTCCCTGGCCGACGCGCTGACGCTGGCCGTGGAGGCCCTGGGCTCCGACGCCGCCGCCGAGGCCGCCGGGTCCGGGCCGCGGCCCATCGCCGCCGACCACCTCGAGGTCGCCGTCCTGGACCGCACCCGCGACCGGCGCACGTTCCGCCGCCTGACCGGCCCGACGCTGTCGGGGCTGCTCACCGGCCCCGCTCCCCGGGAGGTCACCGCGGGGGAGTGACCCACCGCGTTCCACAGCGCCGCAGGGCGCCCGAGTGCCTAAGGTGGAGAAATGGATCGCCGGATCTTCGGGCTGGAAACCGAGTTCGGCGTCACCTGCGCCTTCGAGGGACAGCGCAAGCTGTCCCCGGACGAGGTGGCCCGGTACTTGTTCCGCAAGGTCGTGTCGTGGGGCCGTTCGAGCAACGTGTTCCTCAAGAACGGGGCCCGTCTGTACCTGGACGTGGGCTCGCACCCCGAGTACGCCTCGCCCGAGTGCGACGACGTGCGCCAGCTCGTCGTGCACGACCGCGCCGGTGAACGCACCCTCGAGGGGCTGCTGGTCGACGCCGAGCGCCGGCTGGAGGACGAGGGCATCGCCGGGGAGGTGTTCCTGTTCAAGAACAACACCGACTCGGCGGGCAACTCCTACGGCTGCCACGAGAACTACCTGGTGTCCCGGCACGGGGAGTTCGGGCGGCTGTCCGACGTCCTCATCCCCTTCCTGGTCTCCCGCCAGCTCATCGTGGGGGCGGGCAAGGTCGTGCAGACCCCCCGGGGGGCGGTGTACTCGCTGTCCCAGCGCGCCGACCACATCTGGGAGGGCGTCTCCAGCGCGACGACCCGCAGCCGGCCCATCATCAACACCCGCGACGAGCCGCACGCCGACGCCGAGCGGTACCGGCGCCTGCACGTCATCGTGGGCGACTCGAACATGTCCGAGACCACGACGATGCTGAAGCTGGGCGCCACCGACCTCGTCCTGCGGATGGTCGAGGAGGGCGTGGTCCTGCGCGAGATGACGATGGAGAACCCGATCCGGGCGATCCGGGAGATCTCCCACGACCTCACCGGCCGCAAGCCGGTGCGCCTGGCCAACGGCCGGGAGGCCAGCGCGCTGGAGATCCAGGGCGAGTACCTGGAGAAGGCGAAGGAGTTCGTGGAGCACCGCGGGCTGCAGACCCCCACGATCAAGCGGGTGCTGGACCTGTGGGAGCGGGCCCTGCGGGCGGTGGAGACGCAGGACTTCTCCCTGGTGGACCGCGAGGTCGACTGGGTCATCAAGAAGAAGCTGCTGGACCGGTACATGGCCAAGCACGACCTGCCGCTGACGTCGGCGCGCATCGCCCGCCTGGACCTGGCCTACCACGACATCCACCGGCGGCGGGGGCTGCACTACCTGCTCGCCGAGCGGGGCATGGCCGAGCGGGTCTGCTCCGACATCGAGGTCTTCGAGGCGCTGAGCGTGCCGCCGCAGACGACGCGGGCCAAGCTGCGGGGCGACTTCGTGCGCGCCGCGCAGGAGAAGCGCCGCGACTTCACCGTCGACTGGGTGCACCTGAAGCTGAACGACCAGGCGCAGCGGACGGTCCTGTGCAAGGACCCGTTCAAGGCCGTCGACGACAGGGTGGAACGGCTCATCGACAGCATGTGAGGGATGGTCGGCGGGCGCACGGGGTCCGCGGTTAGGGTGGTGCAGTTCGCCCCGACCGATGAGTGAGGACCTCCGTGCGCCGCCGTACCGCAGTCCTGTCCGCGTCCGCCGCCCTGGCGGTGTCGTTGCTGCTGGGCGCGTGCGCCTCCGAGGCCGACACCCCGGCGGTGGACCCCACGGCCGCCGCGTCGGAGTCGGCGAACACCATCACCCCGGCGGTGACCGACGAGCAGCTGGCCGTGGAGGTCACCGGCCCGGTCGACCCGGCGGTGAAGCCGACCGTGACGTTCACGCCGCCGCTGGCGGTCACCGAGACGTCCCGCAAGGTCGTGGCCGCCGGCACCGGGCCCGAGATCACCGCCGGGGACGACATCGCCTTCGCGTACACGCTGTACGCCGGGTCCACCGGCGAGGAGCTGGACAGCAACTACGGCGCCACCGCGGCCCGCTTCGAGCTGGCGAACATCACGATGGGCCTGGCCCGGGGCTTCGTGGGCGCCCACGTCGGGGACCGCCTCGTCATCGCCATCGCCCCCGACGACGGGTTCGGGGAGGCGATCGCGAACTTCGACAAGGAGGGCGTGGACGCCACCACCACCGTGGTCGTGGTCGCCGACGTCGTGAAGGTCGTCCCCACGAAGGCCGAGGGCGAGGCCGTGACGCCGCCGGCGGACCTGCCCGTCGTCACCTACGACGACCAGGGCGTGCCCACCGGCTTCACCGTCTCCAACCCGGCCCCGCCGGCCGACACCGTCGTGCAGCCGCTCATCAAGGGCGCCGGGCCGGCGCTGACGCCGGGCATGAACGTGAAGATGCAGTACGTCGGGGCGACCCTGGCCGACGGGAAGGTCTTCCAGTCGTCCTGGACGGCGCAGCCGTTCGAGACCCAGATCGGCGTCGGTGGGCTGATCGCCGGCTGGGACGAGGGCCTGATCGGCCAGACCGTCGGCAGCCGGGTCCTGCTGGTCATCCCCGCCGCCAAGGCGTACGGGGAGCAGACCGACGGCAGCCAGCCCGCCGGGGCCCTGGTGTTCGTCGTCGACATCCTCGACGGGTACTGAGCGGCCGGGGGCTAGGCTCGCGGCCATGAGTGAACGCACCAAGCCCGAGATCGACTTCCCCGAGGGCGAACCGCCCACCGAGCTGGTGATCGTCGACGAGATCGTCGGCGACGGCGCGGAGGCGACCGCCGGCAAGACCGTCAGCGCCCACTACGTCGGTGTCGCGTTCAGCACCGGTGAGGAGTTCGACGCCTCCTGGAACCGCGGCACCCCGCTGGACTTCCCCGTGGGCGCCGGCATGGTCATCCAGGGCTGGGACCAGGGCCTGCTGGGCATGAAGGTCGGCGGCCGGCGCAAGCTCGTCATCCCCCCGCACCTGGGGTACGGCGACCGCGGCGCCGGTGGCGCCATCAAGGGCGGCGAGACCCTGATCTTCGTCGTCGACCTCGTCGACGTGAAGTGAGCTGACTCCACCCCCCCCGAGACCACCGAGACCCCGAGGTCTCCCCGTGATCCCCGCGGCCGAGGACCCCTGGTCCCCGGCCGCGGGGATCCGGCGTTCCCGGGCCGTCGGGCGGGTCAGGCCAGCAGCGCGGCGGCGTGCCGGCCCGCGGCGGCGGCCACCAGGAAGCTGGCGCGGTCGGCGTCCAGGCCGCGGCCCATCGTGGACAGCCGCACCGGGCTGCCCGCGAGCGCCGCGTCCAGACCGCCGTCGTCGACCTCGACGTAGCGGTGGCGCCCGCACAGGTCCCGCGCCCGGGCGCGGACGTCGTCGTAGAAGGCGCCGGGCGTGGTGGGCACGGGGACGTCGGCGGGGGCCAGGGCGACGCGCCCGACGGCGGTGAGGGTGTGGTGCGAGACGCCGCGGTGGCGGGGGCGGGCATCGGCCTCGGAGACGCGCAGGGCGGCGACGGGACGCCCGCCCAGGACGGCGGCGGCGTTGAGGGCCTCCCCGGCCGCGACGCCGGAGAAGCCCCAGCGCGAGCCGGTGCCGAGGTTGCCCGGCCCCTGGGCCACGACCACGACGTCGGCGCGGGCGACGAGGACGGCGGTGAGCAGGCCGGTGTGGACGGTGGCGGTCTCCAGGTCGCCGCCGAAGGCCTGGCCGGTGGTGATGCAGGTGTGCAGCCAGCCGGCCTCGCGCAGCCCGGCGACGGCGCGGGAGAACGCGGCGGGCAGGGCGCCGCCGTCGGTCATGACGTACGCGACGCGGGCGTCGGGGCGGTCGGCGCGCACGCCGGCCAGGACGGCGGGCAGCGCCGAGTGCAGGTCGGCGACGACGACGGGGGTGCCGTGCAGGTCGTCGGCGTCGGCGAGCAGGTCGTGGTGGTCGGACTCCTGGTCGTCGGCGCCCAGGACCATGGTCTGCAGGGGGGTGTAGCGGGCCTTGACGAGGTGGCCGGGGGCGGGGGGCGGGTCGTCGGGGAGGCGGTCGGGCAGGGCCACGACGAGGGCGTAGCCGCCGGTGCCCAGGCCGCGGGCCAGGGCGGAGACGTTGAGCAGGACGCGGTCGCCGGGGACGGGGGTCCCGACGAGGTCGGGGTGGGCCAGGGCCTTGACCTCGGTGCCGGTCTCGGGGCCGTGGGTGAGGGTGGCGTACAGCTCGACCGATCCGGCCCAGGTGGCCCCGAGCCGGTTCACCGTTGCCGAACGCCACGTGATCGTCACGCTGCGAGCGTACGCAGGCTGCGGTGGCGCGCGATTCCGGTAGCGTCCAGCACACCATGACGACCACGCCCGCTGTCCCCGCCGGTGTGCCCGGTGGTGCCGCCGCCGCTGCGCGCGGCGCCCGCCGGACCGAGCGGCTGCTGAACCTCGTCATCGCGCTGGCGGCGACGCGGCGGTGGCTGACCAAGGAGCAGATCCGGGCGGCGGTGCCCCAGTACGCCGACTGCGCCACCACCGTGGCCTTCGAGCGGATGTTCGAGCGGGACAAGGAGGACCTGCGCGAGCTCGGCGTGCCGCTGGAGACCGGCGGGGAGGACCCGCTGTTCGAGGACGAGGCGGGGTACCGGATCGACCGGGAGGCGTACGCGCTGCCGGAGATCCGCTTCACGCCGGGGGAGCTGGCGGTCCTGTCGCTGGCCAGCCGGGTGTGGCAGCAGGCGAGCCTGGCCGGTCCGGCCACGCGGGCGCTGGTGAAGCTGCGCAGCCTGGGCGTGGAGCCGGACGAGAGCTCCCTGGTGGGGGTCGAGCCGCGGGTGCGGACGGCCGAGCCGGCCTTCGAGCCGCTGTACGCCGCGACGCGGGACCGCACGCCGGTGCGGTTCACGTACCGGCGGGCCGGCGGCGAGCCGGCGGAGCGGCACGTGGAGCCGTGGGCGATCGTGTCCTGGCACGGGCGCTGGTACCTGGTGGGGCACGACCGCGACCGGGGGGCCTCGCGGGTGTTCCGGTTGTCGCGGGTGGCCTCGGCGGTGCGGCGGATCGGCCGGGCGGGCTCGTACGAGGTCCCCGAGGGGATCGACCCGCGCGAGGTCGTGGCGGGCACGGTGGGGGCGGTCCAGACCCGCCGGGCGCGGCTGCTGGTGCGGTCGGGGGCGGGGCTGGCGGTGCGGCGCCGGGCCCGCAGCGTCGAGGAGGGCGCGGCGGGGCCGGGGGAGGACGTGGTGGAGGTCGACGTCAGCGACGTGGAGTCCAGCGCCGACGAGCTGGCCGCGTTCGGGGCCGACGTGGTGGTCCTGGAGCCGGAGGACCTGCGCGAGGCGGTCCTGCGCCGGTTGCGGGGCGCGGCGGGGGTGGGGGCGTGAGCACGGCCTCGACCGAGCGGCTCTCGCGCCTGCTGGCGATGGTGCCGTACCTGCTGCGGCACCAGGGCATCCCGGTGCCGGAGGCCGCCGAGCACTTCGGCATCACCGAGGACGAGCTGGTGGCCGACCTGGAGCTGCTGTTCGTGTGCGGCACGCCGGGGCACCTGCCTGACGACCTCATCGACGCCCGCTGGGAGTCCGGGCACGTGTACCTGTCGAACGCGGACCCGATCGCGCGGCCCTCGCGGCTGGCGGTCGACGAGGCGGTGGCGCTGCTGGTGGGGCTGCGCACGCTCGCGGAGGTGCCGGGCCTGCACGACCGCCAGGCGCTGGAGGGCGCGATGGCGAAGCTGTCGGAGGCCACGGGGGAGGCCGGCGGAGCCGCGGACGCGGTCGCGGTGGACGTGAGCGACTCCTCCAGCGCGGTGGTGCTGGAGACCGCGCGGGAGGCGCTGCGCACGCACCGGCGGCTGCACCTGAGCTACCTGGTGCCCAGCCGGGACGAGCGCACCGAGCGCGACGTGGACCCGATGCGGCTGGTCAACGTGGAGGGCCGCTGGTACCTGGAGGCGTGGTGCCACCGCGCCGAGGGGGTGCGGCTGTTCCGGGTCGACCGGATCGAGAGCGCGCAGGTGCTGGACGTGGACGGGACGCCGCCGTCGTGGGCGCGGTCGCGGGACGTGGCCGCGGACCTGTTCCGGCCCAGCCCGGACGACCTGGTGGTGACGATCGACCTGGCGCCGCAGGCGGCGTGGGTCGTGGACTACTACCCGGTGGAGTCGGTGCAGGACGCCCCCGAGGACGCCTGGGAGGAGGCCTCGCTGCGGGTGCGGCTGCGGACGGCGGACACGCACTGGGTGCGCCGGCTGCTGCTGCGGCTGGGGGCGGGGGCGCGGGTGGTGGACCCGCCGGAGCTGGCCGTGCAGGTGCGCGAGGCGGCGCTGGCCGCGCTGGGACGCTACGCCTGACCGGGCCGGTCGCGGGCGCGGACCGGGCCGGTGTCACCGGGTCGGGCGAACGTCACGCACAGCCGCGCGCGGTGTGTCAAGGTCGGCCCGGGAAGAGGGTTCAAGGGATCGCCGGTCCGTGCCGAAGCAGTGGTTGTCGGGCGGCGGGATCGCCGCCGCAAGACGGACACACCACGACGAGAGGTGCACGACATGACCACCATCAAGGCTTCCTGCCCCTGCTGCGGCGACGTCGAGCTCACCCCCAAGCAGGTCCGCCTCGTGGTGTGCTCGGCCAAGGAGCGCTCCTTCTACGCGTTCGGCTGCCCCAAGTGCAAGGACGAGGTCCGCAAGCCCGCCGGTGAGGACGTCGTCGCCCTGCTGGTCTCCGGCGGCGTCGCCGTCGAGCGCTGGACGATCCCGGCCGAGGCCATGGAGGTCCACAGCGGCTCCACCATCGCCTGGGACGACGTCCTGGACTTCGCCCTCGTGCTCGACTCCTGCGACGACCTCGCCTCGCTGGCCGCCCGCGGCCTGCGCACCGTGCGCTGAGGCGCACCGCACCCACCTCTCGGGGAGCCGCTCGGCGGACGCGCACGCGTCCGCCGGCGGCTCTCGTGCTTCCTGGGAGTTCGCCCAGGATCCGCCCGGTGGACGGTGATCGGCCACGATCACGACGACTCGACCCGCATGCTTGTCCCACAGGCGGGCGTCGGAGACGTACGATGGCCGCGCTACGTCCAACACTGGAGGACCCATGCTTCGCAACCTCTTCGACAACCCCTGGGTGCTGATCATCCTGATCGTGCTCGTGATCGCCCTGTTCGGCAGCAAGCGGCTGCCCGACGCGGCGCGGGGCCTCGGGCGCTCGATGCGCATCTTCAAGTCCGAGGTGAAGGAGATGAAGAACGACGGCAAGGACACCAAGCCGGCGGCCGCGCCGACCACCTCCCCGGTCGTGGACTCCGAGCCGTCCGCGCTGGAGGCGAAGCTGGCCGCCGAGGACGCCGAGCGCAAGAACGCCGAGCACCAGTCCCGCGCTTCCTGACCCGCGCGACCTCTGACATCATCGAGCGATCATGGCCGTGACCACCGTCCGTCGACGTGCGCCCCGTGACCCCGAGGGGCGCATGCCGCTCCTGGAGCACCTCAAGGAGCTGAAGACGCGCGTCTTCCGGGCGGCGGTGTTCGTGCTGCTCGGGTCGCTGGCCGGCTGGTTCCTCTGGCAGGGCTGGACCGACTCCTACTGGAAGGTCCCCGCGTTCCGCGGGGGCGTGTTCGGCCTGCTGCAGTCGCCCATCCTCGAAGAAGCCGCCCGCCGCGACATGGTGGTCAGCATCAACTTCGGCGAGGTCGGCTCGGCCTTCGACTTCGCGGTCAAGGGCGCGCTGTGGATCGGGGTGATCGTCTCCAGCCCGTTCTGGCTGTGGCAGTTCTGGCGGTTCATCACCCCGGGCCTGACCAAGAAGGAGCGCGGGTACGCGGTCGGGTTCATCTCCGCGGCGGTCCCGCTGTTCTTCGTCGGGGCGTTCATGGCGTACCTGGTGCTGCCGAACGCGGTGCGGTTCCTCATCGACTTCACCCCGGCCGACGCCTCGAACGTCATCTCGGCGAGCGTCTACATCCAGTTCTGCATGCAGATCATCCTCGCCTTCGGTCTGGGCTTCCTGGTGCCGGTCGTCATCGTGGCCCTGAACCTGGCCGGCGTCGTCAGCGGCAAGGCGGTGCTGAAGCAGTGGCGCCTCAGCGTCTTCATCAGCTTCCTGTTCGCCGCCATCGCCACCCCCACCACGGACATCACGACGATGTTCATGCTGGTGGCCCCGCTGCTGTTCCTCTTCTTCGCCGCCACCGTCATCGCGCTGATCAACGACAAGCGCCGCGCGCGGAAGTCGGACGAGCCGGATTACGCGCAGCTGTCCGACGACGAAGCCAGCACCATCTGACCCGGTGAGCCACCGGGGGCGGGTCGGCCTCCTCGTGAACCCGACGGCGGGTCGCGGGGACGGCCGCGCCGCGGGCACCCGCGTCCTGCAGACCCTGCGGTCCCTGGGGCACGAGGTCACCGACCTGTCCGGTCCCGACCCGGCCGCCGTCGCCCGGGACGCCCGCGAGCGCGCCGGCCAGTTCCAGGCCCTCGTCGTCGTCGGCGGCGACGGCATCGTCCACGCCGGGGTGGAGGCCGTCGCCGGCACCGGCACCGCCCTGGGCATCGTCCCGGCCGGGACGGGCAACGACATCGCCCGCGGGCTGGACCTGCCGCTGGGCGACCCGGTGGGCGCGGCCGAGTCCGTGGCCCGGGCCCTGCACGCGGGCCGGTACCGCGACGTCGACGCTGTGCGCGTCACCCACGCCGCCGGCACCGGCTGGTACGCCAGCATCCTCGCCTCCGGGGTCGACGCCCTCGTCAACGAGCGCGCCAACTCCTGGCGGTGGCCGCACGGCCCGGCCCGCTACACCCTCGCCGCGCTGCGGGAGCTGGCCGTCGTGCGCGGGGTCGGCGTGCGCGTCGACCTCGACCTCGGCGACCGGCGCGAGAGCTTCGAGCGGGACTGCCTGCTCGTCGCGGTCGCCAACACCCGCTGCTACGGCGGGGGGATGCTCATGGCCCCGCAGGCCGACCCCGCCGACGGCCGGCTCGACGTCGTCGTCGTCGACGCCCTGCCCCCGCTGCGGGCGCTGACGCTGCTGCCGACGGTCCGCCGCGGACGGCACCTGGACGTGCCCGCCGTGCACGTCCACCGCGCGCGGTCGGTCACCCTGACCCACGTCGGGGACGGCCCCCGCCCCCGCCCGCACGCCGACGGCGAGCCGCTGGGGGACCTGCCGGTGACCTGCGAGGTCGTCCCGGGGGCGCTGCGCGTGCTGACCTGACGCGGCGCCGGGCCCCGGTCCCCGGGCCGCCACCACCGGCTCCCGGCGGGCCCGGGTGGGCCCCGGACCGCGCCGCGGGTCCCGCTGACGTACTGTCACCCCATGGCAAGCCCCGCGGAACGCTACGCGGCAGCGCGCCGCCGGACCGAGGAGTCGCGCACCGAGCTCGCGCAGTTCGCGAGCACGCTCGGCTTCGAGCTCGACGGATTCCAGCTGCAGGCGTGCCAGGCCCTGGAAGCGGGCCGTGGCGTCCTCGTCGCCGCCCCCACCGGCGCGGGCAAGACCGTCGTGGGGGAGTTCGCCGCGCACCTGGCCCTGACGACGCGCCGCAAGGCGTTCTACACCACGCCCATCAAGGCGCTGTCGAACCAGAAGTACGCCGAGCTCGTCGAGCGGCACGGGCCCGGCGCGGTCGGGCTGCTGACGGGGGACAACTCGGTCAACGGCGAGGCGCCGGTCGTGGTCATGACGACCGAGGTGCTGCGCAACATGCTGTACGCGGGGTCGCCGCTGCTGGACGGCCTGGGGTACGTCGTGATGGACGAGGTGCACTACCTGGCCGACCGTTCCCGCGGGGCGGTGTGGGAGGAGGTGATCATCCACCTGCCCTCCGACGTGCTGGTGGTGTCGCTGTCGGCGACGGTCAGCAACGCCGAGGAGTTCGGCGCGTGGCTGGACACCGTCCGCGGCGACACCGAGGTCGTCGTCTCCGAGCACCGGCCGGTCCCGCTGTGGCAGCACCTGGCCGTGGGGACGCGGCTGTACGACCTGTTCACCGACCCCGACGGCGACCCCCTGGAGGGGGACGAGGGCTCCCTGGTGCCCGGCGCCATCGTCAACCCCGAGCTCGTGGCCATGTCGCGCCAGCAGATCCGCACCGACCGGCTCGCCGGGGCCGGGCGGGGGCGCCGGCGCGGGCAGGATCGGCCCGCGCAGCGCGGCGGGCGCCCGCAGGGGGCGCCGCGACCGGCCTCGCGCGCGCAGATCCTCGACACCCTCGACCAGGCGGGGCTGCTGCCGGCGATCACGTTCATCTTCTCCCGCGCCGGCTGCGACGCGGCCGTCGAGCAGTGCGTGGCGTGGGGGCTGCGGCTGACCTCCCCGGAGGAGGGCAAGGAGATCCGCGCCGTCGCCGAGGAGCGGTGCGCGGAAATCCCCAGCTCCGACCTCGCGGTCCTGGGGTACTGGAGCTGGCTGGAGGGCCTGGAGCGCGGCCTGGCCGCCCACCACGCCGGGATGCTGCCGGTGTTCAAGGAGACCGTGGAGCACCTGTTCGCCCGCGGGCTGGTCAAGGCGGTGTTCGCGACCGAGACGCTGGCGCTGGGCGTGAACATGCCGGCCCGCTCGGTGGTGCTGGAGCGGCTGGTGAAGTGGAACGGGCAGACCCACGTCGACGTCACGCCGGGGGAGTACACCCAGCTGACCGGGCGCGCGGGCCGGCGCGGCATCGACGTCGAGGGCCACGCGGTGGTGCTGTGGTCGGGCACGACCGACCCCGAGGCCGTCGCCGGGCTCGCCTCGCGGCGCACCTGGCCGCTGCGCTCCAGCTTCCGGCCCACGTACAACATGGCCGTCAACCTCGTCGAGCAGGTCGGGCGCGACCGCGCCCGGGACATCCTGGAGACGTCGTTCGCGCAGTTCCAGGCCGACCGGGCCGTGGTGGGGCAGGCCCAGCAGATCAAGAAGCAGACCGACGCCCTGGGCGGGTACGCCGACGCGATGTCGTGCCACCTGGGGGACTTCCGGGAGTACTTCGCGCTGCGCCAGGCCATCACCGACCGCGAGCGGGAGCTGTCCCGGGCCGGGGCCGCGACCCGGCGCGCCGAGGCGCGCCGCACCGTCGAGGGCCTGTCGCGCGGGGACGTGGTGCGGCTGCCCGGGGGGCGTCGCGCCACCTTCGGGGTGGTGCTGGACCTGGTCCCCGGCAAGGGGTTCGCCGGCCCGTCGCCGCGGATCCTGTCGCAGGACCGGCAGGTCCGGACCGTCGACGCGGACGACTTCAGCGGACCGGTCGAGGCCCTGGCCCGGGTGCGGGTGCCGAAGACGTTCAACTGGCGCTCCCCCCAGGAGCGCCGGGACCTGGCCTCCTCGCTGCGCAACGCCCTCGCCGAGGTCGGCGGCGGTGAGGTGCCGTTCCGGCGGCGGGCCTCCAACGGCGCGGACGAGGACGCGCAGCTCGCGCGGCTGCGCGAGCAGCTGCGCGCCCACCCCTGCCACGGGTGCGCCGAGCGCGAGGAGCACGCCCGCTGGGCGGTGCGCGAGGAGAAGCTGCGCCGCGACACCCAGGGCCTGCAGCGCAAGATCGAGGGCCGCACCGGCACCATCGCCCGCACCTTCGACCGCGTCTGCGACCTGCTGGCCGAGCTGGGGTACCTGACCCCCGACGGCCAGGCCGTCACCGACGCCGGGCGCACGTTGCGGCGCATCAACGCCGAGACCGACCTGCTGGTGGCGCAGTGCCTGCGGCACGGGGCGTGGGACGGGCTGCCGGCCGCGGACCTGGCCGCGGCGGTCTCCACGCTGGTCCACGAGTCCCGCCGCGACGAGGGCGGGCGCCCCGACCGCGTCCCGCGCCGCACCGAGGCCGCGATCGCCGCGACCCACCGGCTGTGGAGCGACCTGACCGACCGGGAGGACCACCACAAGGTCCCGATGACCCGGGAACCGGACCCGGGCCTGGCCTGGGCGGTGCACCGGTGGGCCGGTGGGCACCGGCTCGACGAGGTGCTGCGCGAGGCCGACCTGGCCGCGGGGGACTTCGTCCGCCGCTGCAAGCAGCTGGTCGACCTGCTCGACCAGATCGCCTCGGCCTCCACCGACCCCGGCGTCCGCCGGGCCGCGCGGGAGGCCGTGGAGGCCATCCGCCGCGGCGTCGTGGCGCACACCTCCCTCACCGAGGGGTGAGGGGCGTCCTCACGCCCCGCGGGACTGCGCCAGGGCCGTGAGGACCCGCTCGACGCTGGACCCCAGCCCCCACCGGTGGACCAGCTCCCCGAGGCGGTCGGCGTCGGCCGGGGCGGTGGGCAGCGCGTCGGCGACCGGCGGCAGCGGCACGTCCCGCACGGTCTGGACGACCACGGGGGCGGCGGCGAGGTAGTCGCGCGCCTCCAGCAGCTTGCGGCGCTGCCCGGCCGGCAGGTCCGCGGCGGGGTCGTCCGCCGCGGCCAGCAGCCCGGCCAGGTCGCCGTGGCGGGTGACGAGGGCCGCGGCGGTCTTCTCCCCGATGCCGGCCACGCCGGGCAGCCCGTCGGAGGGGTCCCCGCGCAGGACGGCCATGTCGGCGTACGCCGGGCCGCCGGCCACGGCGTACCGGGCGCGCAGCCAGTCCCCGGTGACGGCCTCGGCCTTGCGCACCCCCTTGCCGCAGTACAGGACGCGGACGCCGGTGGTGTCGTCGACGAGCTGGAACAGGTCCCGGTCCCCGGTCACGACGTCGACCGGGTCGCCCCCGGCGCTCGCCTCCCGCACGGCCAGGGTGGCCATCACGTCGTCGGCCTCGTAGCCGGGGGCGCCGACGCGGGCCAGGCCGAGGGCGGCCAGGACGTCGACGATGACGTCGACCTGCGGGCCCAGCGCCGCCGGGGCGTCCTCCCCGCCGTCGGGAGCGACCCGGTGCGCCTTGTACGACGGCAGCGCCCGCACCCGGAAGGCGGGCCGCCAGTCGTCGTCCCAGCAGGCCACCAGCCGGGTGGGCCGGTGCGTGGTGACGAGGAAGGCCAGGGAGTCCAGGAAGCCGCGGACGGCGTTGACGGGGGTGCCGTCGGGGGCCGTGACCGACTCCGGGACGCCGTGGAAGGCGCGGAAGTACAGCGATGCGGAGTCCAGCAGCATCAGGCGACCGGCGGGGGACGGCATGCGGGGGATCCTCGCAGGTACCGGGGTCATCCGGACGGATCGGGTGAAGGGTCCGGACGGGTGACGCCCGATCGCGACCCGCGGCGCATGCTGTGAGGGTAGTTCCCGGATGCACATCCACCGCACAGCCCGACCAGGGGGGAATTCCCATGACCACGATGACCCGGCCGACTTCCCGGCGCCGCCGCCGGATCGGCGCGCTGGCGGCCGGCGGGGCCCTCACCCTCGCCCTCGGCCTCAGCGCGTGCGGCGGGGACGACACCGCCGCCCCGTCCGCGAACGTCGCCACGTCCTCGCCGGCGACGCAGCTGACGGCCTTCGAGGCCGTCAAGGCGTCGGCGCAGAACTCCCGGGACGCCGGCAGCGCGAAGTTCTCGCTGACCGCCACCGGCACCGGTGAGGCCGCGGCCGTGGGGCAGATCAGCGCCGACGGGGCCTTCGACTCCGCCTCCGGCGCGGTCGAGATGACGATGACGCTGCCGGCCGAGGCCGGCGGCACGAAGATCACGATGCGCCTGGTCGACGAGGTCGCGTACCTCAGCGGCGCGCCGCTGACCGCCGAGGGCCAGTGGGTGCAGGTGCCGCTGGACGCCATGGGCGCCACCGGGCTGGACACCACCACGATGGACCCGTCCAAGCAGCTCGAGCAGCTGCAGGGCGTGGCCGAGGACGTGCGCGAGCTGCCCGCGCAGGACGTCCGCGGCGTCCAGGCCAAGGGGTACGCCGGGACCATCGACCCGGTCGAGGCGATCGAGCAGCTCCCGGCCGAGCAGCAGACCCCCGAAGCCGAGGAAGCCGCGGCGAAGCTGGGGCCGATCCCCTTCGAGCTGTACGTCGACGAGGAGGACCGCCCGGTCCGCATGACCCAGACGATCAGCGCCGAGGGCTCCACGATGAACGTCCAGATGGACTTCTTCGACTGGGGCAGCGACGTGGACGTGGCCGCGCCGGACCCGGCGACCGTCACCGAGATGCCCGGCACGGCCGGGCAGACCGGCGAGGCGACCCCGGCCCCGGCCGGCGCCTGACCGGCACGCGACCCGGGCCCGGACTCGGGCGCGGAGCGGGGCACCGGCCCTGACGGACGGTCCACGCGGGGCGGCTCCTACGCTGCCCGGCGTGGACCGTTTCGCGTCAGGGGCCCCCGTCCGCCGGCTGTACCGGGGCGGGTCGGTGTACTCACCGGCCGACCCGTTCGCCACCGCGATGCTCGTCGAGGGCGCGACGGTGGCGTGGGTGGGGCCGCAGGAGGCGGCCGGGGCCTGGACCCGCGACGGCGACGAGGTCGTCGAGCTGGAGGGCCGGCTCGTCACCCCGGCGTTCGTCGACGCCCACACCCACCTGACCGAGACGGGCCTGCGGCGCACCGGCCTGGACGCGCGGGACGTCGCCGGCCGCGAGGGGCTGCTGGCGGCGGTCGCGGCGCGGGCGGTGCCCGGGCAGCTGCTGGCCGGGTTCGGGTGGGACGAGTCGACCTGGGCCGCCGGGAGCGCCGTGCCGACGCGGGCGGAGCTGGACCGCGCCGCGGGCGGGGCGCCGGTGGTCCTCTCGCGCGTCGACGGCCACAGCGCGCTGGTGAGCTCGGCGCTGGCGCAGGCCGCGCGGCTGCGGGAGCTGGAGGGGTGGGACGAGGACGGCTGGGTGCGCGGCGCCGCCTTCCACGCGGCCCTGGACGCCCGGTGGGCCGCGCTGAGCCCGCAGGCGGCGCAGGAGGCGCGCCGGGCGGCGCTGCGGGCCGCGGCCGCCGTCGGCATCGGCACGGTGCACGAGATGTCCGGGTGCTGGCTGGCCCCGCCGGACGACCTGCGGGCCCTGCAGGCGCTCGCGGTCGCCGAGCCGCTGCCGACCGTCGTGGGGTACCTGGCCGAGGCGGTGCGCACCCCGCAGCGGGCGCGGGAGGTCCTGGACGGCAGCGGGGCCGTCCTGGCCGGGCTGGGCGGTGACCTCGCGGTCGACGGCGCGCTGGGCTCGCGCACGGCGGCGCTGCGGGCCGACTACGCCGACGCCCCGGGCCGGCGCGGGACGCTGCACCTGGACGCGGCCGCGGTGCGCGACCACCTGCACGCCTGCACGGTGGCCGGGGTGCAGGCCGCGTTCCACGCCATCGGCGACGCCGCCCTGGACGTGGTCGTGCAGGCGCTGGGGGAGGTCGCGGCCGACCTCGGCGTCCCGGCGCTGGCCTCGGCCGGTCACCGCGTCGAGCACGCGGTGGTGGCCGACGCGGCGGTGGTGGAGGCGTTCGCCCGGTTCGGGACGGCCGTCAGCGTGCAGCCGGCGTTCGAGGCCACCTGGGGCGGTCCGGGCGGGGTGTACGCGCAGCGGCTGGGGGAGCGCAGCGCCGGCACGCACCCGCTGGCGGCGTTCGCGGCCGCCGGGGTGCCGATGGCGTTCGGCTCCGACACCCCGGTGACGCCGTTCGCGCCGTGGGCGGCGGTGCGGGCGGCCGGGTTCCCGGCGCGGCCGGAGCAGGCGGTGTCGGTGCGGGCGGCGTTCCTGGCGCACACCCGCGGCGGGCACCGCCTCGCCGGGCAGGGCCACCCGGGGGTGCTGCGCCCGGGCGCACCGGCCACGTACGCCGTGTGGGACGTGCAGGACCTCGTGGTGCAGGCCCCGGACCGGCGGCTGTCGGGCTGGAGCACCGACGCGCGCTCGGGCACGCCGGGGTTGCCGGACCTGTCCCCGGGGGCGCCGGAGCCGGTGTGCCGGCGGACCGTGGTCGACGGCGTCGTCGTGCACGACGACCTGTAGGCGCCGGAGCGCCCGGGGGCGGTCCCGGCGGGACCGGTGCGACGGCGGGGGTGCGTGGGGCGGGGTGGACCGGCTGACACGCCGGGGACGACACGCCGGGCGACACGCCGGTCTCCACCCCTGGATCACCGACCGTGACCGCCCCATGACCAGCAGCGATGCACGTTCGTGCAGGTCACCGGCCGGTTGACAGTCGTCAACGGCTGAGTAGCTTCGAGTTCGCAGTCCACGAGGAGGAAGACCGACCGAGCACGACGCGCCAGCGTCGGTGTAGTCGTGCCACCTGCGACGACGCCCGGCTCGTGCGCCCGGTCGGAGTGGACGAGGTCGGGTTCGCGTGCCCTTAGATAACGGCACGCACCTCGTGGCCGACGGGGTGCGCGACGGCGCGAGGGGCACGCGAACTCGACTGGGGCCCGGCCCGGCCCGCGCGGGAACCGTCGGGCGCTCCCCGGCGGTTACCCTCACGTGATGCGTCCCCGCCCGGCCGAGCCCGCCCCCGTGCCCCTGCCGGTCAGCCTGCTGCTGTCGGTCCTGGGCGGGGTGGCCGCCTGGGCCGCCTTCCCCGGGGCGGTCTCGGCCGCCGGCTGGTGGCCCACCGCGATCGCCGCCGTCGCGCTGCTGACCGTGGCCACCCACGGGGTGCGCGCCCGCACCGGCGCCCTGGCCGGGTTCGGGTTCGGCTTCGCGTTCATGTTCCCCCACCTGTCCTGGAGCGGGACGTTCGTGGGCCTGCTGCCGTGGAGCGCGCTGACGGTCGTGTGCAGCCTCTTCTACGCCGTCCTGGGGGCCTGCCTGCCGCGGTTGCAGCGCGCCCGGTGGCGGCTGGCCCCGCTGGCCGTGGCGACCGGGTGGGTGGCGCTGGAGGCCGCCCGCGCCCGGGTGCCCTTCGAGGGCTTCCCCTGGGGCCGGCTCGCCTTCTCCCAGGCCGACGCCCCCACCCTGGGCCTGGCCGCCCTCGGCGGGTCCCCGGCGGTCACCTTCGGGGTGGCCCTGGCCGGGGCGCTGGCCGCCGCGGCCGTCCTGGCCCTGCTGCGGCTGCCGGCCCCGGTGGGCGCCGCCCGCGCGGTCCCGCGGCTGCGCCCGGCCGCGGTGCTGCTCGTGGCCGCCGCGGCCGTCACCGGCTCCGGGCTCCTGGTGCCGCGCCCCACGGCGGCCGAGGACGGCACCCGCCACGTCGCCGCGGTCCAGGGCAACACCCCCGCCGCGGGGCTGGAGTTCAACGCCGAGCGCCGCGCCGTGCTGGACAACCACGCCGGCGCGACCGAGCGGCTGGCCGCCGAGGTCGCCGCCGGCACCGCCCGGCAGCCGGACCTGGTGCTGTGGCCGGAGAACTCCAGCGACATCGACCCCTACCAGAACGCCGACGCCCGCGCCGTCATCGAGCAGGCCGCCCGCGCGATCGACGCCCCCGTCCTGGTCGGCGCGGTCCTGGACGGCCCGGGCCGCTTCGTGTCCAACACCGGCCTGGTGGTGACCCCGCAGGACGGCATCGCCGGCGCCCGCGAGGACGACGCGCGCCACTACGTCAAGCAGCGGCCGGCGCCGTTCGCCGAGTACATGCCGTACCGCTCCTTCTTCCGCGTCTTCACCGACAAGGTCGACCTGGTCCGCCGCGACTTCGTCCACGGCGACCACGTGGGGCTGCTGTCGATGGACGGCGTCCGGGTCGGGGACGTGATCTGCTTCGAGGTCGCCTTCGACGACACGGTGCGCGACTCGGTGCGCGCCGGGGCGCAGTTCCTCGTCGTGCAGACCAACAACGCGACCTTCGGGTACTCCGACGAGGCCGTGCAGCAGCTGGCGATGTCGCGGCTGCGGGCGGTGGAGTCGGGCCGGTCGGTGGTGCAGATCTCCACCGTGGGCGTCAGCGCGCTCATCGACCCCGACGGCACGGCCCACCAGGAGTCCACGCTGTTCACCCAGGACGTCCTGACCGGGGACGTGGCGCTGCGCACGACGCAGACCGTCGCGACCCGGGTCGGGCAGGCCCCGGAGGTCGTCCTGAGCGCGCTGGCGCTGCTGCTGCTGGTCAGCGCCCGCCGCGGGGTGCGGCGCGGGCCGCGCGGCCCGTCGTCGGCCCCGGTGCGCCCGGCCGGGGACCCGGCCCTGAGCGGGGGGCCGGCCGCGTGAGGGCCCGCCGGTGGGCTCCGTGGATCGGGGTGGCCCTGCTGCTGCTGGTGGTCCTGGAGGTGTGGCTGCTGGTGCAGGTCGCCCACGTCGTGGGCGGCGGCTGGGTGCTGGTGCTGCTGCTGGCCGAGACCTTCGGCGGGGCGCTGGTGCTGCGCCGGGCCGGGCGCCGGGCGGTGCGGGCCTTCCGGCAGTCGGCGGCGGTGCCCTTCGGGCAGCCGGTGCCCGGGCAGGAGCCCGGGGTCGTCGGCGACGCCGTGCTCACCGGGCTGGGCGGGGTGCTGCTGGTGCTGCCGGGGCTGCTCAGCGACGTGCTGGGCCTGCTGTGCGTCCTGCCCCCGACCCGGCGGCTGGTGCGCGCGCTGTTCGTCCGCCTGGTGCGCCGGCGCTTCGAGCGGGCGGTGCGCCGGGCCGGCGTCCCGACGGTGGTGGCCGGTGACGTGGTGGGGCAGGGGGACGACGTGGTCGACGGCGAGGTCGTGGACGAGCGCCGGGAGCTGGGCCGCTGACCCCGGCCCGGCCCGGCCCGGCTGTGCTCCGGCCTCCCCGGCCCGGACGCACGACGGCCGGCCCACCCGGGTGGGTGGGCCGGCCGCCGTGCTGTCGTGCCGGTGGACCTGCTGCTCAGGCGCTGCGCTTGATCAGCTCGCGGCTGCGCAGCAGCTCGAGCCTCTCGTCCAGCAGCACCTCGAGCTCGGCGATGGTGCGACGCTCCAGGAGCATGTCCCAGTGCGTTCGCGCCGGCTTCCCGGCCTTCTTCTCCGGGGCGTCGGTGTCGGCCCGCAGCGCCTCGGCCCCGCACCGGCACTCCCACAGCGGCGGCACGTCGGCCTCCAGCGACATGGGAACCGTGACGGTGTGACCGTTCGGGCAGTGGTACGTGACCTGCTGGCGCTCGGCCGGCTCGACACCGGACTCGCTCTCGAGGCTGGCGCCTCCGAGGCGGGACCCTCGTAGGTTGCGCTCGCTCATGTGACCTCCCCACGATCCCTCCCGCGGGGCGTCCCACCGGGGGTCCGGGGGAGTGGGAGGGACTCGATGGTTGAACGCTGTGACGACCCCCGCTGTTCCACGACGTTGTCGACCGGAGTGTGGAGGTCGTGTGCGCAGCGAGATGGATTGATTACTCAGCGTACTGGATCGGTGCCTCGCTGTGCCTGCTGAACCCCGGCGGCGACATCCACCCGCCGCAGCAGCACCGCCCCCACGACGAAGAAGGCGAGCAGCGCGACCAGGGCGGGCCGGTACGACCCCGTCAGCTGCGCCACGAGCCCGAACGCCAGCGTCCCCAGCCAGCTCGTCCCCCGCTCCCCGGCCTGGTACAGGCTGAAGTACTCCGCCTCGGCCCCCCGCGGCACCAGCCGGCTGAACAGCGACCGCGCCAGCGCCTGCGTCCCGCCCAGCACCAGCCCGATCACCGCCGCCAGCGCCAGCCACGTCCCGAACGCCCCCCGCGGGACGGCGAAGGCCCCCAGCACGACGAGGATCCACAGCACCAGCCCGCCCAGGATCGTGCGCTGGGCACCGAACCGGACCGCCAGGCGCCCGAAGACCAGGGCGCCGGCGAAGGCGACGGCCTGCACGAGCAGGACGGTCGTCAGCAGCTGCGCGGAGGTGAAGCCCAGCTCCTCCTGCCCGTAGACGCTGGAGGCGGCGATCACGGTCTGGATGCCGTCGTTGAAGACCAGGTAGGCCAGCAGGAACCGCAGCACCTGCGGGTGGTGGCGCAACCCCCGCAGCGTCGCGCCCAGCTGCCGCAGCGGCCCCGCGGGACGGGCCGAACCCGGCACCGGCGCGGCGAGCGGGCGGGCCGGCAGGGACCGCAACCCCACCACGGGCACGATCGTGAACAGCCCCCACCACAGCCCCGCCGAGGCCAGCGACAGCCGCACCGCCCACTCCTCGTCGAGGCCGAAGGTGCCGGGGGTGGAGACCAGCAGCAGGTTCAGCGCCAGCAGCAGGAAGCCGCCCAGGTACCCGGCGGCCCAGCCGCGCGAGGACACCGCGTCCCGCTCCTCGGGGGCAGACACGTCGCACAGCAGCGCGTCGTTGACCACCAGGGAGCAGGTGAGGCTGACGACGGCGACCAGCGCGAGCGCCACGCCCAGCCACCAGCGGTCCCCGCCCAGCGCGACCAGGCCCGTCGCGGCCGCGGCACCGGTCCAGGCGAACGCCCCGAGCAGCCGGTGCCGGTGCCGGGTGCGGTCGGCCAGCGCCCCCACGAAGGGCAGCAGCAGCGCCGACAGCAGCGTGGCCGCGGTGATCGTGTAGAGCGCCAGGGAACCGGGCGCCACCGGCAGGCCCAGGACCGACAGGGCGCGGGTGCACTCCCCGGGCTGGCCCGGGCAGGCCGCGCGGCGGGCCACGACGGTCAGGTACGGGGCCAGCAGCACGGTCTGGGTCGTGGTGACGAACGCGGAGTTGGCCCAGTCGTAGACGTACCAGGAGCGGCGGGCCCGCCGGGTGGCGGGGTTCACCCGGTCCACTGGCCCCGGGCCAGCAGGACGTCCTTGAGGACGTCGGCGCGGTCGGTGATGAGGCCGTCGACGCCCAGGTCGAGCAGGGCGCCCATCTGCACGGGGTCGTCGACGGTCCACACGTGCACCTGGGCCCCGGCCCGGTGGACGGTCTCGACGAACCGCTCGGTCACGACCGGGACCGCGCCGCGCCGCACGGGCACCTGGACGGCGTCGACGTCGCGCAGGGCCAGGCGGGTCAGCAGCGGGGTCCGCAGCCCCGCCCCGGCCAGGGCCAGGGCGGTGCCGGGGGAGCTGGCCGAGGTGGCGCCGACGGCCCCGCGCCCCCCCACGGCGGCCAGCGCGGCGCGGCGGCGGCGCTCGCCGAAGGCGGTGACCAGGACCCGGTCGTGGGCGGCGGTGCGGCGCAGCACCTCCTCCAGGCCGGCGACGGCGGCGGCGGTCTTGACGTCCAGGTTGAACCGGGCCCGCGGGAAGGAGCCCAGGACGTCCTCGAGGGTGGGGACGGGTTCGCGCCCGGCCAGCCGCAGCCGGCGGACCTCCTCCCAGGACCGCTGGGCCAGCAGCCCCCGGCCGTCGGTGACGCGGTCGAGGTGCTCGTCGTGGAAGGCGAGCAGCCGGCCGTCGGCGGTGGCCCGCACGTCGGTCTCCAGGTAGGTGTACCCGAGGTCCACGGCCGCGGCGAAGGCCGGCAGCGTGTTCTCCAGGCCGTGCAGGGCCTCGGTGGCGCTGAACCCGCGGTGGGCCATGGCGATCGGCCCGTCCCAGGCGGTGAACGGGCGCCGGGCCGGCGGGCGGGCGGCCATCAGCCGGTGAACTCCCAGTGCCACGGTTCGAACTGGCCGCTGCGGTTCTGCGCCCACGCGGGGTTGATCCAGCCGTACAGGGCGGCGTTGCGGTCCATCCACAGGTGCTGGGCGGAGGTGGCGTTCTGGATGCCGCCGCCGAGGTCGACGGCGATGCCCAGGCCGTGCCGGCTGGTGCCGGGCTTGGCGGCCAGCCCGGGCTTGCGCGCCTTGACGTCGATCTGCTCGGCCAGGGTCCGGTAGGAGTCGGTGATGGAGATGTTGGACCCGAACTGCGCGGCGTAGGCCTCGTTCAGGGCCGTGAAGGCGTTGGCGGCGTCCGAGCGCAGGACGTGGTTGGGGGAGCTGGCCAGCGGGCACAAGGCGTTGCGCGGGATGAGGCCGTTGGCGAAACCGGACAGGTTGATGCTGGTGTCGCAGTCGCCCACGGCGGCGAAACCGCCGCTGACGGCCGCCGCGGAGGCGGCCTGGGCCTGCGCGCGGGCCGCGGCGAGGTTGGCGGCGACGGTGGCGGCCAGGGTGGCGGCCCGCTCGGAGTCGGAGGCGGCGGTGCCGGAGGCCGCGGCCTGCAGGACGGCGAGCGCCGCCACCTGGCTGCGCTGCTCGGCGACGAGGGCGTCGGCCTGCTGCTTGGCGGCGGTGGCGATGTCGGCCTGCTTGCGGGCCTCGGCGGCGGCGGCCTCGGCGCGGGTGGTGGCGTCGGCCTGGACGCGCTGGGCCTCCTCGTACTCCTCCACGGCGCTGCTGCGGCCGTCGCCGATGCGCTTGGCGGTGGCCAGGGCGGTGGCGGTGTCGTCGCTCGCGCCGTTCTTCAGCACCGAGACGAAGCCGGAGTACTGCTCCAGGGACGCGCCGCCGCGGTAGGCCTGCGCGGCCCACTGCCCGAGGTCCTTCTTGCCCTGCTCCAGCCGGGCCTGCGCCTGGGCGAGCCGCTCGCGCTGGGCCGCCTCCTCGGTCTCGGCGGCCTGCTTGGCCTCCATGGCCTGCTGGTAGGTCTCCAGCGCGGCCCCGGCCTGGGCGGCGAGGCCGTCGAGGCGGGCCTGGGCGGCGGCGAGGTCGGCCTGGGCCTGGGCGAGCTTGGCGGCGGACTCGGCGGCCCGCTGGCGGGCGGCGTCGACCTCGGCCTGGGTGGGCTCGTCGGCGGCGACCGCGGCGGGGGCGACGACCGGGGCGGCGGCGGGGACGGTGTTCACGGCGGCGCCGGGCAGCGCGGAGGCGGGGGAGGCCACGGTGAGCGTCAGGCAGCCGGTGCTCGCTGCGGCGGCCGCGATCAGCAGCGCCGAGCGCAGCCGGGCGGGGGTCGTCGGTCGGCGGGTGGGGCGGGCCTGCGGCGAGAGCACGTCGTGTACGTCCAGAGCGTCGGGGGCGCGAGCCCGGATCGGCGGTTCGGGGGGCGGATCGGGTGGCGGTGACTGCTGTGACGGGGGTGGACTGTCGAGCCTGGGTGGAGGTCCTGTGACGAACCGTCCGCTGGGACCTTACCCTCCGCTACCTCGGCACCGGCAGGAGCAACACGTAGGTGTGGACGGGGTCTGTGACGAGCATCACAGCCCGCCCGGCCCGGGCGCACCCCCGCCCCGCCGCGCGGTGCGGGGCGCGGTGGCATCATCCGCCGGTGTCCACCCACCGCCCCGCCGACGGACCCGCTGCCGGACCGACCGGGCCGGTGGACCGGCCCGACGCCGACCGGCTGCGGACCGTCGCCCGGGACGCCTCCACCGACGCCGGCGGCCTGGACCCCGGCCTGCTGGAGGACTTCCTCGAAGCCGTGTGGCGCGCCGTCGTCGACGGCCGCCGCCTCAGCGCGGCGCGGATCGCGCGGTACCGCGTCGTCGGCGAGGGCGCGGCCACCGCCGGGGTCGCGCTGCGGGCGCTGCTGGACCTGTACCTGTCGGCGGCCTGGCGGCTGTGGCGGCACCTGCCGCCGGTCGCGCGGGCCGGTGAGCACCCCGAGGGGGTCGTCACGGCCGGGGAGGTGGTGCTGCGGGCCACCGACGACGCCGTCGCCGCCCTCACCGAGGGCTACCAGATCGCCCGCCGCCAGCTGGTGCGCCGCGAGGAGTCCGACCGCCGCGAGTTCGTCGACGACCTGCTCGCCGGCACCGCCGACCTGCCCGGCCTGCTGCGCCGGGCCCCCCGCCACGGCCTGGACCTCACCGGCCCGCACGCCGTGTGCGTCGTGCGCGCCGAGACCGCCTTCAACGACGGCACCGCCCCGCTGGCCGCCGTCGAACGACGGCTGCAGGGCTCCCAGGCCGACGCCGACGCCCTGGTCGCCACCAAGGACGGGGCGCTGGTCGTGGTCTTCGCCGCCCCCGACCGGGCCGCGGTGACCGAGGTGCTGGACCGGGTGCGCGCCGTCCTGGGCCCGCCCGGGCGCACCGGCTGGCGCGCCGGGGTCGGGCGCCCCGCCCCGGGCGCGGCGGGGGTCGTGGGCTCCTACGAGCAGGCGCGCCGGGCCCTGGAGCTCGGCGACCGGCTCGGCGGCGACCCGGTCGCCGACGCGACCGACCTGCTGGTCTTCGAGGTCCTGCTGCGCGACCGCGCCGTGGCCGCCGACCTCGTCGAGACGACCCTCGGTCCGCTGCGGGAGGGGCGCGGGGGCGCCGCCCCGTTCCTGGACACCCTGGAGGCCTACCTGGCCTCGGGAGGCAACACCACCGAGGCGGCGCGACGATTGCACCTGTCGGTGCGCGCCGTGACCTACCGCCTGGCCCGGGTGCGCGACCTCACGGGGGTGGACCCCACCCGTCCCGACGCCCGCTTCGGGATCCAGGCCGCCGTGCTGGCCGCGCGCGCCCTCGGCTGGCCGGAGAACCCTGCCTGATTGCCGACACTGCGCAATGACCGCCGGTGAACTCGTCGGCTTCTCGACTTCGCGTTTCCTTCTCCCGGCAGTCACCATGGACAGCGGGGCAGCAACCTGCCCCGTTCGTCCCTCCGAACCCGGGAGCACGCAGTGGACCTGGACCTCAACGTCCCCCTGTGGGCGTGGGTGGCGCTCGGCGCGGTCATCGTCGTCATGTTGGCGGTCGACCTGCTGGCCCACCGCGGCGCCCACGTCATCAAGTTCAAGGAAGCCGCGGCCTGGAGCATCCTCTGGGTCGTCATCGCGCTGGTCTTCGGCGGCATCATCTTCTGGGCCTACGGCGTCGAGGCCGGCACCGCGTACACGACGGCCTGGTTGCTGGAGAAGAGCCTGTCGGTCGACAACCTCTTCGTCTTCGCGCTGATCTTCGCCTACTTCAAGGTGCCCCGCGAGTACCAGCACCGGGTGCTGTTCTTCGGCGTCTTCGGCGCGCTCGTCTTCCGCGGGATCTTCCTCGGCGTCGGTGTCGCGGTCGTCGAGCGCTTCACCTTCGTCCTGTTCATCTTCGGCGCGATCCTGCTGTGGTCGGCCTGGAAGATGCTCAAGGACGACGACGAGGAGATGGACCCGAGCACCAACATCGGCGTCCGGATGCTCAAGAGGATCATCCCGCTGAAGGACGAGTACCACGGCCAGAAGTTCTTCATCAAGGAAGCCGGCAAGCGCTACGGCACCCCGCTGCTGGCCGTCGTGGCCGCCATCGAGGCCGCCGACCTGATCTTCGCCGTCGACTCCGTGCCCGCCGTGCTGGCCGTCTCGGACGAGCCGTTCATCGTCTACTCCTCCAACGCCTTCGCGATCCTGGGCCTGCGGGCGCTGTTCTTCCTGCTGTCGGGTCTGCTCGAGCGCTTCCACCTGCTCAGCAAGGCGCTGGCCTTCATCCTGGCCTTCATCGGCGTGAAGCTGTTCTTCCAGGCCGGGCACGAGGTCATCAGCCCCTCCATCCCGCACATCCCCACCTGGATCAGCCTCAGCGTCATCGTGGTCTCGCTGACGCTGGCGATCGTCCTGAGCCTGCGCCGGCCCGCTCCGGTGGAGCCGGCCGACGGGGGCGACCACCAGGACGAGCCCCAGGACGAGCCCCAGGACGAGCACCGGGGCTCGCCCAAGCACTGACGCACGACCCCGCACGACCCCGCACCACCTCGCGACGCCCGTCCCCGGACCCCGGGGGCGGGCGTTGCGCCGTCCGGGTGCGATCCCCGCACCGGCCTCAGGTCGCCGCCGCCGGGCGCCGAGGACCCCGGTGTGCAGCAGCGGACCGTCGGGGGAGGACCAGCGTGAAGACGTTCACCTGCGGCGACGTCGTCGCCGGCTGCCGGGAGGTCTTCACCGCCGCCGACAGCGACGGGATCCTGGCCCAGGTCTCCGGGCACGCCCGGCACGACCACGGCCTGCCGGACGTGCCGGCCGACCTCGTCGGTCAGGTGCTGCTGGCGATCCGCGAGACCGCCTGAGCGCCCCGGCACGCACCGCCGGACCGGGCGTGGTCCACTGTCGCCCGTGCCCGCACGCTCTCCGCTGCTGGTGGCCGCCGCGGGCGGTTACCTCCTGAACTGCGCCCTCGGCGCGGCCGTCGCCGCGCGCGTCCTGGACACCTCCGGGGTGCGGTGGGTGCACCACGGCCTGTACGTGACCACCGCGACCCTGACCGCCGCCGCGGGCCTGGACCTGGCCCGGCGGCGGTCGGGGGCGTTCTGGCGGCTGCTGCCGGTCGCCGCGCCGCTGCTGGCGATCCCGGCGGTCCCGGCGCGCTCGCCGTGGCACCCGGTGCTGGCGGCCACCGCGGCCCCGGCCTACCTGGCGGGCCTGCGCGCGGCGGGCCGCGCACCGGGCGGGGTGCGCTGATGGAGCTGCGGGAGGCCATCGCCGCGCGCCGCACCACGAACGGGCCGTTCCTGCCGGACCCGGTCAGCGCCGAGCACCAGCGGATCCTCGTCGAGGTCGCGGCCCGCGCCCCCTCGCAGCTGAACAGCCAGCCGTGGCGCTTCGTGCTCGTGGAGTCGCGCGAGACCATCGAGGCGGTCGCGGCCGTCAGCGGCCGCTCGATGCGCACCGCGATGGGCAACGGCACCTTCTTCGAGCGCTACAAGCGGTACTTCCGGTTCAGCGAGCAGGAGATGGAGCGCACCCGGACCGGGATGTTCTTCGACAAGCTGCCCGCCCCGCTGCGCCCGTTCAGCCGCAGCGTCTTCACCCGCTGGGGGCAGGCGGCGATGAACGTCCTGCGGGTGCCGGCGACCCTGGGGGAGCAGAACCGGCAGCTCGTCGCGGGGTCGCCGCTGCTGCTGGGGGTGATGCTGGACCGCGCCGAGTACCGGCCGGGGGAGCTGTCGGCGTTCTACTCGCTGTTCTCGATGGGCGCGGCGATGGAGAACGTCTGGCTGACCACGACCGAGCTGGGGCTGGGGCTGCAGTTCATCAGCTTCCCCATGGAGGTCCCCGGTGCGTGGGACGAGATCGTCGAGCTGCTCGCGGTGCCCGACGACCTGGAGCTCATGGCCGTCTACCGGGTGGGGTACGTGCCCGAGCAGGCGCACCGCCCGGTCATCGACTGGACCAGCTCCCAGCGCCGGCACGTGTCGCAGTACGTGTTCCGCGAGACGTGCCGCACCCCGCAGGAGGGCTGGGACGGCCCCGCGGGGCCGGGGCGCTGAGCGGGCGCCGACCTAGACTGCGGGCGTGAGCGACCCCCTCTTCCTGGACTGCGACACCGGCATCGACGACGCCATGGCCATCGGGTGGCTGGTCGGCTCCCCGCAGGTCGACCTGGTGGGCGTGTCCACCGTCAGCGGCAACCTCGACGCCGCCGGCGGCGCCCGCAACACGCTGGACCTGCTGGCCCTGCTGGGGCGCCCGGACGTCCCGGTCAGCGTCGGCGCGCACGACTTCCTCGACCACCCCTACAGCGGTGGCGCGCCGGAGGTCCACGGCGTCAACGGGATCGGTGAGGTGCAGCTGCCGCGGGCGGCGGCCGAGCCGACGGGGACCTCCGGGGCGCAGGCGATCGTGGACGCCGCCCGGGCCCACCCGGGGCGGTTGCGCCTGCTGGCCGTGGGGCCGTTCACGAACCTCGCGCTGGCGCTGGACCTGGAACCGCGGCTGCCCGAGCTGGTCGCGCGGGTGACGGTGATGGGCGGGGCGGCGCAGGCCCCGGGGAACGTGTCGGCGGTCGCGGAGGCGAACGTCGCGAACGATCCGCTCGCCGCCCACCGGGTCTTCACCGCCGGGTTCGACCTGACGATGATCGGCCTGGACGTCACCATGCAGCACGTGTTCGAGGAGTCGCACCGCCAGGCGCTGCTGGCCGCCGGGACCCCCGGGGCGGTGGCGATCGCCGGGATGCTGGAGCACTACTTCACCTTCTACGCGCAGCGGTTCGGGCGGCCCTGCGCGGTCCTGCACGACCCGCTGGCCGCGGCCGTGGCGACCGGGGAGCTGGAACCGGCGCTGGCCCCGACGGTCCCGGTCGTCGTCGACCACACCGACGGGCCCGGGCGCGGCCAGACGATCGCGGACCTGCGCGACCGCTACCACGGCTTCCCGCGCAGCCACCCCGGCGGGACCCGGGTGGCGCTGGAGGTCCCCGGCGACTTCGCCGGTGCGCTGCTGCGGCGGCTGTCGACGGTGTGAGCGCCGCGCGCCCCGCTGGACCGGGGCCGCGCCGCCGGTGGTGGTGACGGCGCTCGCCGTGGCCGGGGAGGTCGCGCCCCGGCCACGGCGTCGCCGGTGCTCCGCTCCGGCGGCGACGGCCCGTCACCGCGGCTGGTCGCGCCGGGTCAGCAGGTGCGCGCGGAGCCGGTCGACGGTGACGGTCCAGCCGCGGCGGATCCCGAGGTCGAACCAGTGCGCGACCTGCGCGTCGTCGAGGTGCCCGGGCAGCAGCAGGGTGGCCGTCATCCGGGTCCCCGGCGTCCCCGGTCCCGGCGGTGGCAGCGGCTCGAAGGTCACGACGACCCGCGGGACGGTGTCCGGGGCGGCCGGGTCCAGGTCGGGCCAGCCGCCGGGGGCGCCCCAGCTGAACTCCAGGCGGTGCGGCGGGTCGACGACGTGGTACAGCCCGCCGGTCGGGTAGCGCCGCCCGCCGGGCCCCTCCTGCAGGGTGACCCGCCACAGGCCTCCCGGGCGCAGGTCGACGGTCGGTCCGGACTGCGCCGCGGGCAGTCCGGAGAACCACTCCAGCTGGTCGGGGTCGGTCCAGGCGGCGAAGACGCGCGCCGGTTCGACGGGGTAGTCGCGGACGAGCTCGACGCTGCGCCCGGTGGCGGGTCCGGTGGCGGGTCCGGTGGCGGGTCCGGTGGGTCTGGCGGGTGCGGTCACGGTGTCTCCTTCGACAGCTGCTCGGCGAGCCGGTCGAACCGGCCGGTGAAGAAGCGGCGGTACTCCTCGACCCAGGCGTCGACCTCGCGCAGCGGGTCGGCGACCAGGCGGCACGGCCGCCACTGGGCCTGTCGCGTCTTGGCGACCAGGCCGGCCCGCTCCAGCACCGCCAGGTGCCGGGAGACGGCGGGCAGGGTGAGCTCGTGCGGGGCGGCGAGCTCGTTGACGGTGGCCTCGCCGCGGGCCAGCTGCGCCAGCAGGGCGCGGCGGGTGGGGTCGGCGAGGGCCGCGAAGGTGGTGCTGAGCGGGTCGCGCACTTGAGCACCTCCGCAATTGACGACATCGACAAGTACACGCCGCCCGGTGCCGGTCGTCAAGGGGTCAGCGCGACCGCCCGCCCGCGAGACCGGTCAGGTGCTCGCGCAGCAGGCGCGGGGCCCGGTCGTCCGGCGCGCCGGAGGCGCTGCGCACCAGGTGCAGCGCGAGGCCGTCGAGCAGCGCGTGCAGGTGGGCGACGCGGTCCTCCCCGACCTGGTCCCCGGCCTCCTCGTCGGTGGCGCCGTCGCGGTGGCCGGACAGCGCCCGCACGACGTGGCGGCAGACCAGGGCGACGTCGTCGTGCGCGGCGTCGGCGACCGGGCGCAGGTCGGCGTCGGCCAGGGCGGCGACACCGAGGGCGATCTGGACCTCGGCCTCCAGGCGGCGCCCGGCGTCCAGCGGCAGCAGCTCGGCCAGGACGGCGCAGGCGGAGTCGACGTCGGTGACCTCGGGCAGGCCGGCCAGCCGCCCGGCGGCCCGGCGGCGCACGAGGTCCAGGCAGTAGGCCAGCAGCGAGGCCTGGGTGGGGAAGGCGCGGCGCAGGGAGGCGGTGGCCAGGCCGGCTTCGGCGGCGACGCTGCGCACGGACACCCCGCGCACCCCGTCGCGGGCCGCGACCCGCCAGGCGGCCTCGGCGACCTCGACCTCCCGGGCGGCGTGGTCGATGAGCTTGGGCACCTCCGGACCCTACCCCGGATCTGGCACGACCGTGCTAGCTTCTTTGTGAACACAGTCGTGTTCACACATCGACCACGGAGGTCCCGTGCTCCTGCTCATCGTCGGCTGCGAGATCGCGTTCTGGGTGCTCGTCGTCGCCGGCCTGCTGGCCCGCTACCCGCTGCGCGCCCCGCGCACCGGCGCCACCCTGCTGGCGGCCGTGCCGCTCGTCGACCTGCTCCTGCTCACCGCCACCGCCCTGCACCTGCGCGCCGGAGCCGAGGCGACACCCGCGCACGGCCTGGCCGCGGTCTACCTCGGCTTCACCCTCGCCTACGGCCGCCGCCTGGTGGCCTGGGCGGACGTCCGCTTCGCCCACCGCTTCGCCGGGGGCCCGCCCCCCGTCCGCCTGCACGGCCGGGCCCACGCGCGCCGCTGCTGGGGCGACGTGCTGCGCACCCTGCTCTCCTCCCTGCTGGCCGCCGGGCTCCTGGTCGCCGGGCAGCACTGGGTCGGCGACCCCACCCGCACCGCCGCCCTCGACCGCTTCCTCCCGCTGC
Source organism: Kineococcus rugosus (assembly GCF_050871975.1). Classification (NCBI taxonomy): domain Bacteria; kingdom Bacillati; phylum Actinomycetota; class Actinomycetes; order Kineosporiales; family Kineosporiaceae; genus Kineococcus; species Kineococcus rugosus. The sequence continues at coordinate 121,663 of NZ_JBJLSJ010000002.1, forward strand.
TCGGCGTGGTGTGCGCGGTCGAGCTGGTCTGGGCGATCTCCTACACCGTGTGGCCCAAGGCCGCCCCGGAGCCGGCGCTCGCGACCGCGGCCGGGCGGCGGTCGTGAGCGCGCGACGGCGGACCGCGCTGCGACTGGCCCTGGTGGCCCCGGTCCTGCTGGCGGGCGCCGCGGCGGGGGGCGCGGGCGGCGAGCAGCTGGCCCGCTGGAGCGGACGCCCACCCGCCCCCGCCGGGAGCACCACCGTCGACGTCGGCAGCGCCGTGCTGCACCTGGTGCGCCGCGGGGCCGCCCCGGGCAGCGGCGGCGGCCCGACCGTTGTGCTGGAGGCCGGCAGCGGGGAGACCAGCGCGTCCTTCGCCCGCGTCCTGCGGCACTGGGACCTCCCCGCCGCCGTCGTGGCCGTCGACCGCGCCGGGTACGGGCGCAGCGGCCCCTCCACCCTGCCGCGCACCGGCGCCAACGTCGTCCGTGAACTGCGGGCCGCGTTGCGCCGCAGCGGCTGCGAGCCGCCGTACGTCCTCGTCGGGCACTCGATGGGCGGCTTGTTCGTGCGGGAGTTCGCCCTGGACCACCCCGGCGAGGTCGCCGGCCTGGTCCTGGTCGACGCCCGGCCCGAGGACGACGCCCGCCGCACGGCGGACCTGCTGCGCGCCGCCGGCCCGGCCGCCCAGCCGTCCTGGCGGGAACTCACCCTGCTCGCCCGGACGGGCGTGCTGCGGACGCTGGCCCCGACCCTGCTGGGCGCCGCCGTTCCCCCCGACGCGCGGGCGGAGTTCCTCGACGTCACCGCGACCGGCGCCTACTTCCGCGCCCGGGAACTGGAGGCGGCGGCCGTGGCCACCACCGAGGACCGGGTGCGCGGGCAGTTCCTCGGCGACCTGCCCGTCGCGGTCGTCGCCCGCGGCCGCGCCCAGGACTACGCCGCCGCCGGGATCGACGCCGCCACCGGGCGGCGCCTGGAGGAGGTCTGGCAGGACGGGCAACGGCGGCTGCTGGGCCTGTCGTCCCGCACCCGCCTCAGCGTCGCCACCGGCAGCGGGCACCTCGTCCCGCGGGAGGAACCGGCCGCCGTGCTCGACGCCGTGCGCTGGGTGCTGGCGCGGGCCCGGCGGGCCTGACCCCTTGCCCCGCACCGCCTCGACGCCGCAAGCTGGGACCCCGCACCCCAGGAGGAACCGTGGGCAGGCTCGTCTACGCAGCGAACACCTCCCTCGACGGCTACCTGGAGGACGAGTCCGGGGCCTTCGACTGGTCGGTGCCCGACGAGGAGGTGCACACCTTCTGGAACGAGCACGAGCAGCGCATCGGCACGTCCCTGTACGGCCGCCGGATGTACGAGACGATGCGCGTGTGGGAGGACGACGACTGGCTGCGGGGCGAACCCGCCGTCGTCCGCGACTACGCGCGGATCTGGCGGGCCGCTGACAAGGTCGTCCACTCCACGACGCTGACGGAGGTGTCGACGGCGCGGACCACGCTCGCACGCACCTTCGACCCCGACGCGGTGCGCCGGTTCAAGGAGACGTCCACCGCCGACCTGAGCGTCGGCGGCGCCACGCTGGGGGCCGAGGCGTTCCGGCACGGACTGGTCGACGAGTGCGTCCTGGTGGTGCACCCCGCGGTGGTCGGCGGGGGCAAGCCGGCGCTGCCGCGCGGGGTCCGCCTCGACCTGGACCTGCTGCAGGAGAGGCGGTTCGCCAGCGGTGCGGTCCTGCTGCGCCACGCCGTGCGGAACACCGCGCGCTGAAACCCCGGGGACGACCCGGGCGCGGCTCAGGCCTGGCCCTGGGGTGCGAGCGCTGCGGCGTGGTCGCGGTGAACTCCTCCAGGGAGGGGCCGTGGCCGTGGACGGGGGCGACGTCGAAGGAGGGCCGGAACTCCCGCACCGCGTCCTGGGACCGTTCCCGGGCGAAGAACTGCCCCCGAGGCCGACGATCGCGGTGTCGGCCGGGCCGTGGCCGTAGTGCTCGAAGCGTTCGCGGTACCGCTGGACCATCTGCTGGGTGTGGGTGATGGGCCAGAAGATGTTGTTGTGGAAGAAACCGTCGCCGTAGTAGGCGGCCTGCTCGGCGATCTCGGGGCTGCGGATGGAACCGTGCCACACGAACGGCGCCACGGTGGTGATCACCGCGGTGGCGGTGGACAGGACGATGTGTCCGGTCAGGGCCGCGACGTGCCCGAGCAGGGTGGTGGGGGAGGAGGGCACGAAGGGCGGGTCGTGGTGCTCGCCGGTGGGCTCCGGTTCCCGAACGGTTTGAGCCGGTCGTCGTGGGTGGTGGATCGGCGGCGGGTCGGGCTCCGCGGGGAGACGTTCCCCTCCGGACGTCTCCGCGCGGCCCCGTCGGCGACCCGCAGGACCGGTGAGGCGATCCTGCCGGACGCCGGCGTCCGCACGGTCTCACCAGCCTGACCCTCGGGAGGTCTGGCTGCCCCTTCGCCGCCTCCCCAGCCTCGCGGCGTGCAGCGGGGAGCGGGCGTGCACCGGCCGTCGTGCGCGATCGGTCCCTCGACGTGCGGGCCTCCGACGAGGGGTGGTCCGCCGGCTCGTGACCGGCGTCCTGCACCTGCCGCTCCAGGAGTTCGCGGTGGCCGGAGCGGGGACGGGGACGGCCGTCCGGTGCCCCGCGGGCCTCGCCTGACCGCCACCGGCAGCGGCGTTCACTGCACCATCAATAGAGGAAGTTCAGTTACCGGAGCTAATTCCGCACACATACTTGGCGTTGCGAAAAACCTGGCCACAACCAGAAGCCCACCCTCGCCGGGACCGGCAGCTGCACGCGGGGACCGAGCCCACCGGCCCGGGGAGTGCAGTCATCTGGCGGACGCCGATCCGCCCCCGGGCGCGGCAGCATGGAGCTCCACGAGGCGGAGGTGACAGGTGGGCAACCACGACAGCGACCTGGGGAAGTTCCTGCGCGCCAGGCGCGACGCCCTGCAACCGGAGGACGTCGGGCTGCGCCGTGAACCCGGGCGCAGGGTTCCCGGGCTGCGGCGGGAGGAGGTCGCGCGCCTGGCGGACATCAGCTCCGAGTACTACCTGCGACTGGAGCAGGGGCACGACCACCAGCCCTCCGGGCAGGTCCTGGCCGCTCTGAGCCGGGCCCTGCGGCTGGACGCGGCCGGCGCGGAGTACCTCTACGGCCTCGTGCACCCGTTCCGGCGGCAGGCCCTCGTCCCGCGACCGCGCGCGTGCCCCGGGGAGGACCTGGAGTCGGTCGTCGCGGCGGTCCGCGGGGCCCCGGCGATCCTCGTGGACTCCACGAAGGACGTCGTCGCCAGCAACCGGCTGGCCCGTTCGATGGTGCAGGGGTGGTTCCGCCCGGGCCGCAACATCGTCCTGAACACCTTCGACCCCCTCGTCAAGAGCAGCATGCCCGGCTGGCCGGCCCACGCCCGGTCCGTGGTGGCCTCCCTGCGGTTGACCGCCGACGTCCGCGACACCCGCCTGCAGGAGATCGTCGGCACCCTCTCGGTCCGCGACGAGGACTTCCGCCGGTGGTGGAGCACCCACGAGGTCGACGCCGCCCGCCGGGGCGCGGTCCCCGTGGCCGTCGACGGGGCCGGAGTCGTGACGATGCGCTGGCAGGAGCTGAGCCTGCCCGACCGGCCCGGGTACGCCCTCATCGTCTTCACGCCCGCCGACGCCGAGGCCGAACGGGCGCTGGACGTCGTGCACCGCAGGAGCCTGTCCCGGGACGAACTCGTGCCCCAGGGCTGAGCCCGCCGGAAGCCCTGCGCCGCAACGGTCGTGGCGGTCACGGCGACCGGCCTCGCCCCCGCGGTGCCATAATCGGTCCCTCAGCGGGTGAGGGGCGAGGTGCACGTGGCAGGGCCGGTGGTGCCGACTCCTCCCGACCCCGTCGTCCCCGGTCCCCGCCCCCTGCGGGGCCGCGACGGGGAACTGGCCCGGCTCGCCTCGACCCTCGCCGGGGGCGGCGACCCGCTGGTCCTGGGGCCGCGGGGCAGCGGCCGCACCGCGGTGCTGCACGCCGCGGTGCAGCCGCACCGGGACCGGGGCGGCCTCGTCGTGCCGGTGGTCGCCCTGCGCCCCGACGCCGCGGTGCCGCTGGCCCTCGTCGTCCAGCTCGTGAGCAGGCTGCGCAGCACCGCCCGCGCCCACCCCGCCACCCGGTCCGCCACCGCCCTGCACCGCGCCCTGGACCTGCTGGTGGACCGGGTGCACGACCTGCCCGTCCCGGCCACCGCGGCCGGTGACGTCGTCGACGTCGTGACGCGGCTGGGCCGGGCGGTGCCCACCGTCCTCGCCGTCGACGACCTCGACCACGCCGACCCCGATTCCCGCGCCGTCGTGGAGCACCTGGCCGCGGCGAGCGCCGCGACCGGGGTGCCGGTGCTGGCCGCGGCGGGCCCGGCGACGGCGGTCGCCGCCGCGTGGACGCCCGTGCCGCTGCCCGCTCTGTCCCGCCGGGCGGCCGGGGAGCTGCTCGACGGTCTGGGGGTCGGCACCGACCCCGGCGTCCGGTCCCCGCTGCTGCGGTTCGCCGCGGGCAACCCGCTCGTGCTCGTGGAACTGGCCCGTCGCAACGCGCTGGACGACGCGGGTGGTTCGTGGCAGGGGCCGGAGCCCGGGCGGGGGACGCGCATCACCCACCCCCGCAGCACCGTGCGCCTGCGGGACGCTTTCACCGCGGGCCTGCGGGAGCTGCCGGGCGACACCCGGCGGGCGCTGGTCCTGCTGGCCCTGGCCGGGGAGACCCAGCAGCGGGCGGTGACCCGCCTGGCCGGCCGGTCCCGGCCGGACGCCGTGTGGGGGCCGGCGTCGCGGGCGGGAATCGTGCACCGCGACGGGTCCGCCTTCGTCCACCCCGTCAGCGCGCTGGCGGTGCTGGAGGACTCCACGTTGCACCAGCGCGTCACCGCCCACCGGGCCCTGGCCGACGCCCTGCCCGCCGGCCACCCCGCGCGCGCCTGGCACGCCGCCCGCGCCGGCGGTCCCGCCGACCCGGCCCGGGCGGCCGAGCTGGCCGGGGAGCTGGCCGGTACCGCGCGGCGGCTCGCGGTCGCCGGGGCACCGGGGGCCGCGGCCCACGTCCTGGCGGTCGCCGCCGGTGTCGACGGTGTCGACGGCGGGCGGCGACGCTCCCACCACCTGGCCGAGGCCGCGCGGCACGCCCGGGCCGCCGGGGACCCGCGCTGGTCCGAGCGCCTGTCGGCCGCGGCGGCGGCCAGTCAGCTCAGCGCCGAGGGGGTGCCCTCGGCCGGGGACCTCGACGCGCTGGTCGAGGTGGCAGGGCAGGCCTGGGTCAGCGGGGACCCGTCGGTGCTGCGCCGAGCCCGGCACCTCCTCGACGCCGACGCCGACGCCACCACGGCACCGCTCTCCGCCACGCTCTCCGCCACGTTCCCCGCTGCCCACGCGGCGGTCCGCACCTGGGGCCGGCACCTGCTGGACCCGGTCGGCGGGGCGGGGGCGATCGCCTCCGCGCTGGCGGGGGAGTCCGACGTGCTGGCCGCCCTGCGCTCCGCGCCGGTCTCCGAGGCGGCCGCCCTGGGCGGGCTGGCCCTGGTCAGCGACGAGAGCGAGCGCGCCGTCCGGCTGTTCACCGAGGCGCTGCACCGGGCTCCGCGGGCGGTGTCCGGCGAGGGGCGCGCGATCCCCGAGCTGCTGGTCCTGGCGCTGGTCGACACCGGCCGCTGGGACGAGGCCGCCACCTGGACCGCGCGGTCCCTGCGGGAGGCTCCGGGCGGGCCCCGGCTGAGCAGCCTGACGTCCCGGGCCGTCCTGGCGCTGCTGCGCGCCGAGGACGGCGCCGAGGAGCACGTGCTGACCGCCGCGCGGCTGCTGTCGCCCGCCGCGTCCGGCCTGCACCTGGCGCGGCTGCTGCTGGCCCGCGGGCTGGCCGCCGCCGCAGCCGGTGAGCACCGGCTCGCGGCGCGGTTCCTCGCGCAGCTGTGGCGCCCCGACGGCGAGCCGCTGCACCCGATGGTCTCCGGTCTGGCCACCGCCGACGCCGTCGCCGCGCACCTGGCCGCCGGGGAACCGGACCGCGCCCACGCCCTGCTGGAGCGCGTGCGGGCCCGTCCCGACGTGCCGTCGGCCCGCCGCCGGTTCGTCCTGCACCGGGCCCGCGCGCTGCTGGTCGAGGACGCGGGGGAGTTCCACGACCTCGCCCTGGCCCCGGGCAGCGAGCGGTGGCCGCTGGCCCGCGCGCAGACCCTGCTGGAGCAGGGGGAGTGGCTGCGCCGCCACCAGCGGCGGGCCCGGGCGCGGGTCCCGCTGCGGGCGGCCCTGGACACCTTCGAGTCCCTGGGGGCCCGCGCCTGGGCCCACCGCGCCCGTCAGGAGCTGGCCGCCACCGGCCCCGCGGACGACGCCGCGGACGACGCCGTGGAGGGGGGAGCGGGCGCTTCCCGGCTCACCTCGCGCCAGCGCGCGGTGGCCGAGCTGGCGGCCGCGGGCCTGACGAACCCCCAGATCGGCGAGCGCCTGCGGATCTCCTCGCGCACCGTGCAGACCCACCTCGTCCACGTGTTCCGGGCGCTGGGGGTGCAGCGCCGGGCGCAGCTGGCCGAGCACCTGCGGCCGCGGGCCTGAGGCTCACGGCCCGCCGGTGGCGCCTTCCAGGAGCGCGGCCAGCTGGCCGCGGTTGCTGATGCCGAGCTTCGGGAACGCCCGGTACAGGTGGGACCCGACCGTGCGGGGGGACAGGTACAGCCGTTCGCCGATGTCTCGGTTGGACAGGCCCGCGGCGGCCAGGCGGGCGATCTGCTCCTGCTGCGGGGTCAGGGCCGCCAGCACGTCGTCGGTGGCGGGCCGCACCTGGATCCCGGTGGCGCGCAGCAGCCGGCGCGCCCGTCCGCCCCAGCCGGCGGCGCCGACCCGGGTGAACGCGTCGAGGGCGGCGGCGGCGGTCTCCTGCGCGCCGGGCAGGTGCGCGCCGTGCTGCAGCTCGGCCAGCTCCAGCAGCAGCACCGCCTGTTCCACGGGCCAGGTGCCGGCCTGCGGGGACGACGCCCGCTGCCCGAGCCGGGTCGCGGCTTCCTCGGCGTCGGGGGTGAGCAGGGCTTCGGCCGCGGCCAGGCGCAGCCGCTGGCGGGCGGTGCGCCAGCGTCCGCGCCGGGGGGCGCGGACCTGTTCGAGGAGTTCGCGCGCCCGGTCGGTGCGCCCGGTGCGGCGCGCCGCGGCGGCCAGGTCGGGCAGGACCAGCAGCCCGTGCGGTTGCGGGACGACGTCCCCTCCGGGGCCGGTGCCCGGGTGGGGGGTCAGGGCGGCGTCCAGCAGCGCGAAGGCGTCCTCGTGCTCGTCGTCGGCGGCCGCGGCCAGGGCCTGTGCCCACCGCAGCCGCAGGTGGGCCAGCGGGACCAGGGGCACTTCGCCGCGCAGCTGCTCGGTCGTGGCGGCCGCGCCGCGGCGGTGCCCGCGCAGCAGTTCCAGCACGGCGAGCTGGGCGTGGGCGATGGCGCGCAGCCCGGGGATGTCGTTGACCCGGGTGGCTTCGAGGTTCGCCACCGCCACGTTCGACGCCTCGTCCCAGCGTCCGAGGTCGATCAGCGCCCACACCAGGGCGTTGGGGGCGCTGAGGTAGATCGTGGGGGCCTGTCCGCTGAGGACCGCCCGCACCGGGGGGGTCAGGAGGTCGGCGGCCAGGGGCTGCTCGTCCAGCAGCGAGGCGGCTGCCCCGAGCTGGGCGGCGGCGTCCCCGCGGCCGCCGTGCCGGCCGTGCTCGAACGCCGCCGCCAGGACGGCTGCGCGCACCTGCTCGTCGGGGTCGCTGACGGTGCGGGCGAACAGGAAGGACGTGCTGTCCTGCAGCGCCGGTCCCCACCGGGCGGCTGCACGGGGCAGCAGGTCGGCGGTGGCCCGCTGGGAGGTGGGGTCGCCGAGGTAGGTCGCCGACAACCCGACCGTGGCGATCGCCGAGCTGACCGCTGCGGTGTCCGCTGCGGTGTCCGCTGCGGTGTCCGCTGCGGTGTCCGCGCCGGCGGGCTCGCCCTCCGGGGGGTCTGCCGCCAGCTGGTGCAGCTCCTGCAGGAGCGCTTCGAGCGTGGCGCGGGGGTTGCCCCGCATGGTCTCCAGCCAGGCCGCCATGTGGGGGGCCCGCAGGTCGCGGTGCTCGCCCCCGGTGTCCTGGACGCGGGCCAGCAGGTCGCGCACCCAGGCCAGGCGCCCCAGGCCGGCGGCCGTCACCGTCGCGTCCAGCAGCCGGTGGACCCGTCCCGCGGGGGTCGTCGACAGGTCGGCGGCCCGTTCGAACAGCACCGCCGCGGGCAGTGGCCGGCCGCTGCCGCGCTGGGCCAGGGCGACGTCGGCCAGGTGCCCGGCGAGGTCGTCGTCGGGGGCGGTGGCCGCGGCGGCCAGCTGCCAGGCGGCCTGCTCGGGCCGGTCGCCCAGGGCCGCGGCGAGCGCCCGGTGCGCCCGGGCCCGTTGCGCGGCGGGGGCGCTGAAGTAGGCGTGGGACTCCACCAGGGGGTGGCGGAAGACCACCCGGCCGCCGTCGATGCTGACGAGGCGGCGTTGTTCGGCCGGTTCCCACGCGGCCGTCCCCGGCTGCCCGGCTGCGCGCAGCAGGACCTGCACGTCGCTCTCCCCGCAGGCGGCCAGCAGCAGCAGGTGGCGGGTGTCGTCGGTGAGGCCCTCGAGGTCGCGGGCGAAGACGTCGGCCAGCACCTGCGGCACGGGCAGCGCCCCGCTGAGCGCGACCGGTTCCACGGCCGCGCCCGCGGCGGCGCTGCGGGCCAGTTCCCGCAGGGCCAGCGGGTTGCCCGCCCCGGCCCGCAGGACCGCGTCGCGGACCCGGCCGCCGAGGTGGTGCCCGCTGGTCTCCAGGAGCTCGACCGCGGCCGCGTGGTCCAGCGGTCCGACCCGGACCTGTTCGGTGACCGGGCCGAGTTCGCGGGGGACCAGTTCCTCCCGGCAGGTGGCGACGACGGTGACCGGACCGTCCGGTGGGCTGCTCAGCACCGGCAGCAGGACGTCGTAGGTGCTCTCGTCGAGGCGGTCGACGTCGTCGAGGGCCAGGAGCAGGGGGGCGCCGCCGGAGGCGGCTTCGAGGGCTGAGCGCACCGCCAGCCGCAGCAGCGCCGGCGGTGGTCCGCCGGGGGTGTCCGGGGTCTGCGGGGTGGCCGGGGTCTGCGGGGTGGCCGGGTCGTCGAGGACGTGGCGCAGGACCGCGGCCTGCCGGTCCGGCAGGTCCGCCAGGTGGGGGGTGGGCAGTTCCCGCAGGAGCTCGCGCAGGTTGGTCAGGGACGACATGCGTCCCGAGCGGTTGCCCGCGGTCCGCAGCACCCGGTCGCCCCGGGCGCGGGCGTGGTCGGCGAGGGCGTCGAGCAGGGCCGTCTTGCCGACCCCGGCGTTGCCGGTCAGGAGGACGGCGCGCCCGCCGGGGCGCCGGGTCAGCTCCGTCAGGGTCCGCCACAGCCCGGTGCGGCCGATCAGCTCCACTGGTCCCTCGTCCCTCCGCCTCGCAGGGCGGGGGACGCGCCGTCGCGGGCAGCGGACGTGCCGAGCCCCGCCGCCACCGGGGTGACATGGTGCCACGTCGCCGGCGCCGGAGGGTGCGCCGCTCACCCCGTCCGGGCCGGTCGGCACTGCGCCGCGGGGGCGGTGACCGGCGCGAGGGTGACCCTGGGAAGACCAGGGACGGTCCGGGTCCGCGGGTGGGCCGACGTGCGCCGGCCGCCGGGGAGGAGTCGTGATCCGTTGCGGCGGTTCACGTCCGCTCCCCGGGGAGGCCCTCCGCGCCCTGCGGCCGCCCCGGGTGGGGGGCCGCCGGGTCGGCGTCGGCGCCCGCCGCGGGCGGCCCGTGCCCTGCCAGACTGCGGCGGCCCCGCAGCGCGGGGTGGACCGTGGCCGTGCGGGCCCGCGGCAGGAGCGACGGAGGAGGACGATGAGCACCGGATCCCCGGCGCAGGCGCCGACGGGCGGACCCGGCGGGCGCGCACCGCGCGCAGGCCTGCGGCCCATGCACCCGCGCGACCGGCGGGAGCCGCACCGCGCGGCCAGTCCCCTGGAGCTGTTCTTCGACCTCGTCTTCGTCGTCGCGGTGTCCTCGGCCGCGGTCGAGCTGCACCACGACCTCGGCGCCGGGCACGTCACCCACGGGCTGGTCGCGTACGCCACGGTCTTCTTCGCCGTGTGGTGGGCGTGGATGAACTTCACCTGGTTCGCGTCCGCGTTCGACACCGACGACTGGCTGTACCGCGTCCTCACCCTGGTGCAGATGGCCGGCGTCCTGGTGGTGGCCGCCGGTGTCCACGACGCGTTCGCGGCCGGGGACCTGACGGTGGTGACCGCCGGGTACGTCGTGATGCGGCTGGCCCTGGTGCTGCAGTGGTTGCGGGCCTCGCGGGCCGACGCCTCCCTGCGCGCGACCACGCACCGCTACGCGGTGGGCATCGCCGTGGTGCAGGTGGCCTGGCTGGCCCGGCTGGCGCTGCCCGGACAGGGCGGCACGCTCACCTTCGTCGTGCTGGCCCTGGCCGAGCTGGCGGTGCCGGTGTGGGCCGAGCGCGCCCGTCCCACGCCGTGGCACCCGCACCACGTCGCCGAGCGGTACGGCCTGTTCGCCCTCATCCTGCTCGGCGAGTCGCTCCTGGCCTCGGCCAACGCCCTCATCGACGCCCTGCGCGAGAGCGAGCACCTGGGGGAGCTGCTCGTCTTCGCCGGTTGCGCGCTGGTGCTGGCCGCCGGCCTGTGGTGGGTGTACTTCGCCGGTCAGCACCACCAGCGGCTGGGCAGCCGCCGCGCGGGGCTGGTCTACGGCTACGTGCACTACGTCGTCTTCGCCGCCGCCGGGGCCTTCTCCGCCGGGATCGAGGTCCTGCTGGACCACGAGACCGGGCACGGCGGTCTGGGGGCGGTGGCCTCGGCGGCGACGGTGACGGTGCCGGTGGCGCTGTTCCTGCTCGCGACGTGGGGCCTGGTGCTGCGGCACGACCTGGACCGCACGGGCGACGTCCTGGTCGTGCTGTTCGGGCTCCTCGCCGGTGCCGCCGCCTTCGCGCCGCAGCCGCTGGTCGTGGCGGCGGTCGCGGTCACCGCCGCCGTCGTGACCGTGGAGCGCGCCGCAGCTGCCCGTTCCGCCGCGACCGGCCCGGCCCGCGCCTGAACCGGCCGCCGTCGGCGGGTCAGGGCCGGCGGGTCAGGGTCGGGGGACGCGGACGAGGTGCCGCGCGTCGCCGACGCGGGTGGCCGCGGCCCGCAGCCTTTCCTGGTCCTGCTGGTCGGTGCGGGTGAGGCGTTCGCGGTGCTGGGCGAGGTGGTCGTCCCAGTCGGCCACGGTGAACTGCTCGACCAGGACGCCGGGCTCGTCGAGGCAGCGGTACAGCTCCCAGGACAGGGCGCCGGTGCGCCGCCGGGAGTGCTCCACCGGCCCGGCGGCGGACAGGAACCGCGCCAGCTGCCCGGGCGCCACCTCGTAGCGGATCTGCACGAGGACCGGTCCGGTGTGCTCGTCCTCCCCGTCCGCGGGCCCGGGTGCCGCCACGTCGAGGGCGGGCCAGTAGTCCACGACCTCCCGCGCCCCGGCCGGGTGCTCGTGCAGGCGCCACCAGCGCGCGCTGAGGGTCCCGGCCAGCAGCAGCACCCCGGCCGCGCCGAAGGCCTGCGGCAGCCCGGTCCGCTGCGCCACGACACCCCACAGCGCCGCGCTGGCCGCCGTGGCGCTGAACAGGACCACCTGGTAGATCGACAGGGCCCGGGCCCGCACCCACGGCGGCAGCGAGGCCTGCACCGCGGAGTTCAGGCCGGCGATCACCACGATCCAGGCCACCCCCACCGGCAGGAGGGTCCCCAGCGCCAGGGGCAGCGAGCGCCCGGTGCCCAGCACGAGCATCCCGGCACCGAAGACGGCGCCGGACCAGGCCAGGCGGGCGGTGGGGTCCAGCGCCCGCGCCAGGCGCGGCATCAGCAGCGCCCCGGCCACGGCCCCGACGCCGGCGGCGGCCAGCAGCAGCCCGTACCCGGCTGAGCCCAGACCCAGCCGCTGCTGGGCCAGCAGGGGCAGCAGCGCCCACAGCACGTTGGCCGGGACCACGAACAGGACCAGCCGCAGCAGCGCCCGGCGCACGAAGGGGCTGTGGCGCACGTACCGCCCGCCGGCCTGCAGGCCCTGCACGAACCGCGGGTGGGGGCCGGGGGGCGCGGCGGTCGGTGCGGGCACGCTGAGCAGGGCGACGACGAAGACGGCGAAGGTGAGGCCGTTGAGGGCGAACAGCCCGCCCACGCCGAGGCTGCCGACGAGGAGGCCGGCGACGGCCGGGCCCACGGCCCGGGCCAGGTTCACCCCGATCGAGCTCAGCGAGGCCGCGGCGCCGATCTGCGCCGGGGCCACGAGGGTAGGGACGAGGGCCTGGTAGGCGGGCAGTTGCACGGCCGAGCCGCACCCGAGCAGGAACGTCGTGAGCAGCAGCGCGGTGGGGGTGAGGTGACCGCTGAACGTGAGCAAGCACAGCAGCGCGGTCAGCAGCACCTGGAAGCACTGCACGGCCAGCAGCACGCGCCGCCGGTCGAGGAACTCCGCGAGCACCCCGGCGGGCAGGGTGAGCAGGAACACCGGCAGGCTCGTGGCGCTCTGCACGAGGGCCACGAGGGTGGGGGCGGCGTGGGCGTCGAGCAGGTACCACTGCGCGCCCACGGTCTGCATCCAGGCGCCGACGTTGCTGACGGCCGAGGCGATCCACAGGACGCGGAAGGCCTTGTTGCGCAGCGGGGCCCACGGCGACGCCGGGTCGGGGGGACCGGTGGTGCCCGCGGTGCGGGCGGCGGCGGACGTCATGCCGGTCCTTCCGGGTGATCGGGTTCCGGCCCTCATCGTGCCCGTCGGCGGGGGCCGCGGGGCGCACCCGGCCTGACCCTGGCAGGACCTGGCACGACCCCTCGGGACCCGGCGGATCGCCGGTGGACCACCCGTGGATCGCCGGTGGACCGCCGGTCCGGGCGGGGGTTGACCCTCCTGCCGCAGGAGGGTCCAGGGTGGGCGCGTGAACGAGCTGATGCTGGTGGGGGAGTTCTCCCGCCTCACCCACCTGACGACCAAGGCGCTGCACCACTACCACCAGCTCGGCCTGCTGGAACCGGCCCGCACCGACCCGGTCACGGGGTACCGCTGGTACGGCCCCGACCAGGTGGACCGGGCCCACCTGGTGCGGCGGTTGCGGGCCGCGCGGATGCCGCTGGCGCAGGTCCAGGCCACCCTGGCCGCCACCGGGGCCGAGCGGGAGCAGCACCTGCTGGAGCACCTGGACGCCCTGCGGGCCGAGCTGCTGGGGACGGCGGCCGCGGTCGCCTCCTTGAGCGCGCTGCTGGGGCGGGCCGAACCGGTCGTCACCCGCACCGTGCTGCCGGCCCAGCGCTGCCTGGTCAGCAGCAGCGAGGTCGGCCCCGCCGACCTCGCCGACTGGTGCGCCGTCGTGTACCCGCGGCTGGGTGACGCCGCGCGCACCCTGGGGCTGCACCCGCGCGGCCCCTACGGCGCCGCGTACGACGCGTCCTGGTTCAGCGGGGACGGCGGCACGGTGACCGCGTTCCTGCCGGTCGCGCCGGCCCCGCTGCCCGCCGGTGCCCCGGCCGGCGGTGCGGGGCCCGACGCGGTGGTGCTGCGGGACCTGCCCGGCGGCACGTACGCGAGCGCCGTCCACGAGGGACCGTGCTCGGAGCTGGACCTGACCTACGGCCGCCTGGGCCGGCACGTGCTCGGGCTGGGCGTGGGCGGGTCCGGGCCCGTCCGGGAGCACTACCTGGTCAGCGGGGCCGACACGACCGACCCGCGGGCGCTGCGCACCGAGGTGTGCTGGCCGGTGGGGGCCGCGTGAGCTGCGCGGTCGCCCAGCTCGTCGTCTCGTGCCGCGACGTGCCGGGGCAGGCCCGGTTCTGGTCGCAGGTGCTGGGCCGTCCCGTCGACGACGGTGCGGGTCCGGGGTACGCGGGGATCGGGGTGGCCCGGCGCGAGGAGGGGCGGCTGGCGCTGATGTTCCTGCCCGGGCCGGCGGTGGGCGCGCCCGCGAACCGCCTGCACCTGGACCTGGTGCACGACGACCGGACCACGTGGCGCGCCGAGGTGGAGCGGGTCGTCGTGCTGGGTGCGGGGCTGGTGGCCGAGCGGGAGGGTTTCGGGTGGTGCTGGGTGACGTTGACCGACCCGGAGGGCAACGAGTTCGACCTGGGGGTCGACCCCGCCGTCGAGCAGTGACCCGCCCGCGGGGCGCGTTCCCGGTTCGGCTGCCCCGGGCACCCCTCGGGGGTCACGCGGGGGAGGTCGACCGGCTGCTGTACCCGGAGTCGCTCAGCAGCGAGACGTCGTTGACGGCCCGGGACCGGGGTGAGCTGAGGAACAGCACCGCCCGGGCGACGTCGTCGGCGGTGTTCACCGGGTACGGCGCGGCGGAGAAGTCGTCCACGCCCAGCCCGCGGCGGGCCATCGGGGTGTCGGTGATCGAGGGGCAGACGCTGTTCACCCGGGTCCCGGTCCCCGCGGCGGCGACGTTGACCTCCAGCACGTCGCGGAATCCCGCGCGGGTGACCTCGTCGACGCCGCCGCCGAACTCCCCGTCCACCCCGGCGGACACCACGAGGTGGTCCAGGCCGCCGACCCGTGGGCCTTCCCGCGCGAAGGCCCGCGCGAAGGCCCGCGCGAAGGCGAGCCCGACCCCGGAGGCCCCGCCGACCACCAGGACCCGTGAACCACCCAACCCCAGGTCCGGCACGGACCACCTCCTGCTCTCGGCACTCGAAACACGGCACTCGAAACCTGGAACTCGAAACCCGGAACCCACGACCTGGAACCCGCGGGGCCCCGGACGGGTCAGGACACCGACGCGTCCACGACCTCGCGGTGCCCCGGCGGCGCCGGGACGGGAGCCGTTCCCGCCTCGTGCACCAGCTCCCCGCGGAACCAGGTCTGCAGCACGGTGGTGTCGTGGATCTGCTCGGCGGGGACCTCGAACAGGTTGCGGTCCAGCACGATCAGGTCGGCCGACAGGCCCGGGACCAGCCGTCCGGCGACGTCGGCCAGGCCGGTGGCGGCCGCCCCGGACGTGAACGCGGTGAGGGCGTCGGTGAGTTCCAGCGCCTGGGTGGGGTTCAGCGCGCCCGGCACGGTCGGGTCGGGGTTGCGGCGGGTCACCAGGGTCTCCAGCCCGGTCCAGGGGTCGGGGGTGGGCAGGGCGCAGGGCCAGTCCGACCCGGCCGCCACGACGGCGCCGTCGTCGACGAACGCCCGCAGCGGCCACATGGTCTCCACCAGTTCGGCGGGCACCTCGGCGGCGATCGCGTCGGGGATCACCCCGGGGTACCAGATGTACGGCGAGGCGTCGGCGACGACGTCGAGGGCCGCGAAGCGGGGCAGGTCGTCGGGGTGGATCCACTCGGCGTGCGCGACAGGGAAGATCGGGCCGGGGCCGCGTGCGGCCCGCACGGCTGCCACGGCGTCCAGGACGGCGCGGGCGGAGGCGTCGCCGGTGGCGTGGAACTTCGCCCCGATCCCGAGGTCGTAGCAGTGCTCCACCTGCTCGCGCAGGTCCTGCGGCGTCCAGTACAGCTCCCCGCGCTCGGGGGGTGTCGTGCCGGTGGTGGCACCGGGAGGGCGTCAGCAGGGCGGTGGTGCGGGTGGTGGTGCGGGTGGTGGGCACGCGCAGGCTCAGCCGGCCCTGGTCCTCCAGGGTGCGGGCGGCGGGGTCGGCGACGGACGCCGCGACCGCGGGCCGGGCCGTGCTGGAGGTGATGCGGGCCGAGCGGCTGCGCGAGCGGGCCGCCGAGCTCGCCCCGGTGCTGCGCGCGGGCCTGCACGCCGTCGCCGCGACCAGCCCCGGCATCGGCGCCGTCCGCGGCCAGGGCCTGTTCCAAGGCGTCGACTTCGTCGACCCCGCCACCGGAGGACCCGACGGCGAGAGCGCCCGCGCCGTGGTCGAGGGCGTGCGGCGGGCCGGGGTCCTCATCAGCCGCACCGGCCGGCACGGGAACGTCCTGACGATCCGGCCGCCGCCGGCGATCGAGGAGGACGACGTGCGGACGTTGCTGGACCGCCTCGCCGAGGTCGTCGCCGACGTCGCCGCCGGGACCGGGGTCGGGGTGGGGGCCCGGGACCTGGTCGGCCGGCGACCGTCGTGACGGCGGGCCGGCCCCCGCGCCGGCGCGGGGGCCGGCTCCTGCGGGGACCGGTCCGGGCGGCTCGTCGCGCCGGGAGCACCCGGAGGTGGTTCGCTGCTCGGATGCGCATCTTCTTCACCGGCGGCAGCGGCAAGGCCGGCCACCACGTCGCGCCGTACCTGGCCTCCCAGGGGCACCAGGTCACCAACGCCGACCTGACCCCGCTGGGCCACCCCGACGTCACCGACCTGCGGGTCGACCTGACCGACGCGGGCCAGGTCTACTCGGCCCTGGCGGGCATGCCCACCATGGCCGACCTCGACGAGCCACGACCCGCCGCCGGCGGCGGGTCGGAGTACGACGCCGTCGTCCACTTCGCCGCGGTCCCGCGGATCCTGCTCGTCCCCGACGCCGCGACCTTCCAGGCCAACGTCGTGGCCCACTACAACGTCCTGGAGGCCGCGACCCGGCTGGGCGTGCGCAAGGTCGTGTTCGCCTCCTCCGAGACGACCTACGGGGTGTGCTTCGCCCGCGGCGAGCGGAAACCGCTGTACGTGCCCGTCGACGAGGAGCACCCGGTCGTGCCGGAGGACTCCTACGCCATGTCGAAGGTCGCCGGGGAGGTGCTCTCGCGATCCTTCCAGGCCCGCACCGGCGCCGACGTCTACGGCCTGCGGATCAACAACGTCATCGAGCCCCACGAGTACGCCGAGATGTTCCCGCCCTTCCTGGCCGACCCGTCGCTGCGCCGGCGGAACCTGTTCGGCTACATCGACGTCCGCGACCTGGGGCAGATGACGCTGCGCGCCCTGCAGACCGACGGCCTCGGTTTCCAGGTGTTCAACGTCGCCAACGCCGACACGTCCGTGGCCGTGACCACCCGGGAGGTCGTCGACACCTTCTACGACGGGGTCGAGGTGCGCCGGGAACCGGACGGGCACGAGACCCTGTACAGCATCGACAAGGCCCGCGACCTGCTCGGCTACGCCCCGCAGCACTCCTGGCGGGACGTGCTGGACGGCCCCCGCGCCGGGGCCTGACCCACCGGCGGCCCCCGCCGGCGGCGTGAGGTGCGGTGACCGGAGGACGCGCCCCCGGTCACCGCTTCCGGTCACCGCCCCCGGTCGCCGCGGGGTGCGAGGTCGACGCGGCTGGTGCAGGCGTGCGCAGGTGCGGCCGCGGCGCCACCACGTGGTGCCCGACCGTCCCGGCCGGGGGTTCGCACGGTCGGGTCAGGCGGCCCGGCCCGGCGCGAGCGCGGAGGTGAACGTGACGTTCCCGTCGTCCAGGTCGTAGGTGGCGCCGACGATGCGCAGGTGCCCGTCGTCCACGGCCGCGGCGAGCAGCGGGTCGGCGGCGAGCGCGCTCACCTCGGCGGCGACGTTGGCGCGCACGGCCCGGGCCAGGAGGTCGGTGCCGCCGGTGCCGTCGGTGCCGCCGGTGCTGGCCCGCGCGCGTTCCACGGCGGGCCGGATGGCCTCGACCAGGGAGTCGACGGCGGTGCCGGAGGCGGGGCTGTGGTGCTGGACCGCGTCGAGGGTCGCGCCGACCGCCCCGCAGTTCTCGTGCCCGAGCACCACGACGAGCGGCACGTGCAGGTGCTCGACGCCGTACTGGATGCTGCCGAGGACCGGAGGGGCGAGGACCTGACCGGCCGTGCGCACCACGAACAGGTCACCCAGGCCCCGGTCGAAGACGAGCTCGGGCGGGACCCGCGAATCGGCGCAGGAGAGCACGATGGCGAAGGGGTGCTGCGCGGCGGCGACGTGCACGCGCCGCTGCAGGGTGCCGGTGGTGTGCTGCTCGTGGGCGGTGACGAAGCGGGCGTTGCCCTCGCGCAGCAGTTCCAGGGCCTGGTCGGGGTCGTCGATCACCTCCGGGCGTTCGGGCGGCGCCCCGGTCCCCGGCGCCTGGCCGCCACCGGCGCAGGCCGTGAGCAGGGTGCCGGTCCCGGCCAGCGCGCCCCAGCGCAGCAACCCGCGCCTGGTGGTGGTCGAACCCGGTCGTGCTGCCGAACTCCCGGTGCGGTCGTCGGTGGCTCGCGCGGGCAGCGTTGATCTGCGGATGGTCATCGGTGTTCCCCCCGGTCGTGCCGCGCGACCCCCCGTCGCGCGGTGCGCGGTCCCCCCGGATCGCGCGGCGGGAACGTTACCGGAGCGCGGCGCGGCGGCGCACCCGAATATCCCCGGTTTCCCCGACCTGACGGTCACCCGAGCCGGAATCCCTGCGCTGCAACGTTTTATCTCACGAGTTTTCCCGATGAACCCTCGGGGGGCGGGGAACTGGTCGTAGGGTGTGCCCCGCCCGGGTCCAGGGGGGATCTGCCGGGCGCGACGTGTGTTCAGGAGGGGTCGTGGGAACGAGTCGACAGGTGCGGTTCCGTCGGATCGCCTCGGGGGTGGTGGCGGCGGCCGCCGCGGTGGGGCTGACCACCGCGGGCGCGGCCGCCGGTGCACAGGACTGCCTGCGCGGGACGGTGGCCGCGCGCTACGCGCAACTGGGCGGCGAGCAGGGCCCGCTGGGCCCGGTGACGGCGTGCGAACGGGCGACGGCGTCCAGGAGCGGGTCGTTCGCGACCTTCCGCAGCGGGGTGGTGTACCAGAGCCCGGCGACGGGGGCGTGGGACGTGTCCGGTTCGTTCCTCGGGCTGTGGCGCTCCCACGGTCATGAGAACGGGTTCCTGGGTTACCCGCGCTCGGGGGAGGTCTGGACGAACGGGGGCGTGGTCCAGCAGGCCTACGACGGCGGTGACCTCTACTGGAGTTCCCGGACGGCCGGCGCCGGCCCGCACTCGATCTCGGGGGCGTTCCGCGGGTTGTACGCCGACCAGGGCGGCGTGTACGGGCGCCTGGGGCTGCCGTTGACGCAGGAGATCGCCGGTGTGGGCCGCGGGGTCCACCAGAACTACGAGCACGGCGTGGCGTACTGGACGGCGGCGACGGGCGCGCACAGCGTCACCGGCGCGTTCCTGGGGCTGTACCGCGCCGCCGGGTGGGAGCGGGGACGACTGGGGTACCCGTCGACCCAGGAGGTCGCGATCCGCGACGGCGGGGTCTACCAGAACTACCAGGGCGGGGTCATGTACTGGACGGCGGCGACGGGCGCGCACGTGCTGACGGGCCCGGTGCTGCAGGCCTACGCCTCGGTGCAGTACGAGAACGGGCCGCTGGGTTACCCGACGTCGCAGGAGTACCCGGTGGCCGGCGGGACGCGCACCGACTTCCAGCACGGGTACGTCAGCTGGACCCCCCGGGAGGGCTGGTTCGTCGTGCTGGCCGGGCCGGGGACCGTGCCGCGGTGACCTCACGCCCGGGACGGCGCCCGTCGCGGGCGCCGTCCCGGGCGCAGGGGGTGGACGGGTTCGTCGAGCACGGGGGGAGGGGAGCAGGAGTGGTCATCCGCATCTGGCGCACCGCGGTGGACGAGGCGAGCGCCGCCGAGTACGAGCGTTTCGCGCGCGAGGTGTCGCTGCCGATGTTCGCCCGGCACGCCGGGCACCTCGGCGTCCTCATGGGGCGGCGCGGGGACCGGTGCATCGTCATCACGTGCTGGCGCAGCCCGGCGGACGTGGAGGCGCTGGAGGCCTCGGGGGACTACCGCGACGTCGTGGCGCGCATCGTGGCCGCCGGGTTCGCGGCCCCCGAGCAGTCGACGGAGACCTTCGAGGCCCACCTCAGCGAACTCGGCGGGCTCATCGGGTTCGGCGGGCTCAGGGCGTGAGGCCGAACCAGCTGCGCGCCAGCGCGGGCAGGGTGGGCGAGTCCGGCCGCGGCAGGAACTCCAGGAACGCGGCGACGTCACCGAAGCGGTGCAGGAGGGTCCAGGCCAGCAGCCGGTGGCTCAGGTCCTCGTCGAGCTCGGTGGCGTCGTAGCCGTAGGCGGTCAGCGCCTCCCGCAGGGCGGTCCGGTCGCCCCCGGTCAGGAAGACGGCGAGGGCGACGAGGTCGTACTCGTGGTGCCCGCGCATCGCGGGTTCGGCGTCGCACAGGCCGGACAGGGACCACCGCCCGTCCGCGTCGGGCACCGCGAGGAGGTTGGCGGGCATGATCTCGGTGTGCAGCAGCACCCGCGGTCCGGGCAGCAGGGGTGTGCGGTCGAGGAAGTCGTCGACCTGCTCCGACCACGCCGGCGGCAGGCCCCGGCGGTGGTGGCGTCCGGCGGCGCTGAGGCGTTGCTCGCGCACGAAGGCCGTCCAGTCCTGCGGCCACCAGTCCTGCAGGGCCGGCGGGGTCACCTCGTGCAGCGCCCGGGTCAGGGCACCGGCCTGCGCGGCCACCCGGCGACGGTCCTCCCGGGTCAGGTCGGCCCAGACCGTGGACAGGTCCTGCCCGGGGAGGCGGTCCATGAGGACGTAGCGCCAGCCGTCGCGGCTGCCCGCGGCGCGCACCGCGGGGGTGGGGACGGGCAGGCGCCCGCTCACCGCCTCCAGCACCGCGGCCTCCACCCGGGCCGCGGCGGCCTGCGGGGGCGGGAAGAGCTTCAGGACGAGGTGGTCGTCGGCGTAGACGGGCAGCGACCCGTTCGGGAGCCGCCGCAGCCGCCCGGTGGGCAGGGCCAGGCTGTCGGCCAGGGCGTCGACGCCGGGGCGCAGGGCGCTCTCGTCGCGGGCGACGCGGTGGAAGGCGTCCTCGGTCGTGACGTCGGGCAGCCGCGCGGATCGGGTCACGACCCCGAGCGTGTCGGACGGGGCCGCTGCCCGGCCACGGGTTTGCGCCGGGCGACCTGCGGCCGGACGCCCCGCACCGACCCGGTCACCCGCGTCACGAGGGGGGCATCACGGGGTCATCACGGGGGCGTCCTGGACGGCGGCGGGACGGCGGCGGGACGGGCTCCGGGAGTTCGACGTCCCCGGGGCCCGCCCGCCTGGTCACCAGCGGTCGTGCACGTGCTCGGCCACCAGGTCGCGGTAGACCTCCTCGACGGCCGAGGCCTGGGCGGCGGTCGGAGCCGGCAGGTCCGCGGCGGCCGCGTTGGCGCGGGCCTGCTCGGCCGAGCGCGCCCCGGGGATGACGACGCTGACGCCGGGCTGCTCGACGATCCAGCGCAGGGTGAAGGCGGCCAGCGGGGTGCCGCCGGCCACGTCCGCCAGCCGCCGGGCGGCCTGGACGCCGACGTCGAACGGGACCCCCGCGAACGTCTCACCGACGTCGAAGGACTCCCCGTGGCGGTTGAAGGTGCGGTGGTCGTCCGCGGCGAACGTGGTGTTCTCGTCGATCTTGCCCGACAGCAGGCCCGAGGCCAGCGGGACGCGCACGACGACCCCGACGCCGGCTTCGGCGGCCGCGGGCAGGAACTCGGTGACGGGCTTGAGCCGCAACGGGTTCAGGATGATCTGGACGCTGGCGACGTTGGGCCGCGCGACCGCCTGCAGGCCCTCGGCGACGGTCTCGACCGACACGCCGTAGGCGCGGGTGCGGCCTTCCTGCACGAGGGTGTCGAGGTCGTCGAAGACCTGGTCGGTGCTCAGCACCGGCGGCGGCGGGCAGTGCAGCTGCACCAGGTCCAGGGTGTCCACGCCGAGGTTCTCGCGGCTGCGGTCGTTCCAGGCGCGGAAGTTGTCGAGGGAGTACTGCGGGGCCTCGTGCGGGTCGGCGCGCCGCCCCATCTTCGTCGCCACCACGACCCCCTCGGGGGCCGAGGGCAGGAAACGGCCGATCAGCCGTTCGCTGCGCCCGTCGCCGTAGACGTCGGCGGTGTCGAAGAAGGTGACCCCCGCCGCGGCCGCGGCCTGCAGCGTCGCCAGGGCGGCGTCCTCGTCCACGCTGCCCCAGCTGCCGCCGATCTGCCAGCACCCCATGCCGATCGCACCGACCGTGCGCCCTGTCCTGCCCAACGTCCTCGTCTGCACGGGCTCGACCCTACGACCCGTCCCCGCCGCCCGCGCGAGCACCCGGGCCCGAGGTCGGTGGCGGGACCGGCAGGGGCCGGGAGCGCAGGCACCACGGGGTGCAGGACCAGGCCGCGGCGGCGGCGACCCCGCCGGCCACGGCGGCCCACCCGGGCCGGTGGGCCCCCGGCGGCAGGCCCCCCGCCGCGGCCAGGCCGATGAGGACGCCGCAGCACAGGGCCGGCGCCACCCGCGCGAGCAGGGCGTGGCGAGGGGCCAGGTGCACGGCCAGGCACCCGGCGACGGCGCCGCTGAACACCCCGAGGACCGCCCCGACGAGGGCGCCGAGCCCGGTCCCGAAGAACACGGCGGCGCCGGTGGAGAACCCCTCGTCCCCCAGCAGGGTCCAGGTGCCGGTGACGGCTCCGCCGGCCGCGCCCAGCACGGTGCCGGCGGCTGCGGTGCGGGCGGTGCCGGCCCAGCGGCGTCGGCGCTCCTCCGGGCTCACCGGTGACCTCCCGGGGTCAGTCCACGCAGGCGAGCGCGTCGACCTCGACGAGCATCTCCGCCCGCGGCAGGCCGGTGAAGACCGTGGTGCGGGCGGGCAGCACGCCGGAGGGGCAGCGGGCGGTCACGAACTCGGCGTAGACCTCGTTCATGGCCGCGAAGTGGTCGCGGGTGGTCAGGTACACCCGGAGCATGACGACGTCGTCGAACCCGGCGCCGCCGGCCCGCAGGACGGCCTCGACGTTCTCCAGGGTCCGGCGCGTCTGCGCCTGGACGTCGCCGGGGAAGAGGTACTCACCACTGGCGGGGTCGACCGGGCCCTGGCCGGAGACCTGCAGGAGCGGGCCCTTGCGCACGCCCTGGGAGAACATCGGCATCGGGGCGGGGGCCTCGGAGGTGGTGATCGCGGTGCGGGTGCTCACGGGACGGGCTCCTCGGTGGGTTCGGTTTCGGTTTCGGGTTTGATGTCGGGTTCTGGATCGGGTTCGGGTTCGGTGGGCGGGGCGGGCAGGTACCCGCAGGCCCGGGACACCTCCCGCGTCGCGGACAGCAGCTGCGGCACCAGGTCGTGGACGGCGTCGCGCGGCAGGAGGACGTCGGGGACGGAGATCGACACCGCGGCCAGGACGCGGCCGCCGGGCCCCAGGACCGGAGCGCCGACGCAGTTGATGAACGTCTCGTTCTCGGCGTCGTCGTAGGCCCAGCCGCGTTCGGCGACCTCGGCGGCGGCGGCGAGCAGTTCGCGCGGGGACGTCAGGGTGTTCGGGGTCAGCCGGGGGTAGTCCAGCGCGTCGGCGAGCGCCTCGCGCTCGGGCAGCGGCAGGGCGGCCAGGAAGACCTTGCCCACGGCCGTGCAGTGCAGGGCGGCGGGGGAACCGATCCGGGAGGCCATCCGCACGGCCGCGTCGCGCGGTTCGAGCTTGTCGACGTAGGTGGCGGTGCGGCCGTCGAAGGCGGCGACGTGGACGGTCTGCCCCACCTCGTCGCGCAGCCGCCGCAGCCGGGGAGCGGCCAGGGCGCGGACGTCGATGTCGTCGAGGGCCTGCTGGGCCAGGCGGAACAGCCCCGGGCCCAGGGAGTAGCGGAAGTCGTCGGTGCGCTGGACGTAGCCGCTGTCCTCCAGGACGCGCAGCAGGCGCAGGACGGTGCTCTTGTGGACGCCTTCGGCCTCGGCGAGCTCGCCGAGGGTGGCGGTGCCGGCGGCGACCCGTTCCAGCAGGGCGATGGCGCGCAGCAGGGACTGGCTCACGCGACCGGCTCCGGCAGCTGCCGGGGCTGGTCGCCGCGCACGACGAGGGTCGCGGCGGCGCAGCGGTGGCCCAGCAGCACGGCGTCGGGGACGGGCAGGCCGGTGTGGCGCCCGGCGAGGTACCCGGCGGCGAAGGCGTCCCCGGCGCCGACGGGTTCGACGACGTCGACGGTCAGGGCGGGCACGTGCAGGTCGGGGCGGCCGGGTTCGAGGACGAGGACGCCGCGCTCCTCGGCCTTGAGCAGGATCCGCCGGGCGCGGGGCAGGGCGGCGCGGACCCCGGCGGCGGTGCCGGTGCCCAGGACCCGCACCGCCTCGTCCTCGCCGAGCAGCACCTCGTCCGCGGCGTCGAGCAGGCGGTGCAGGGGGGCGTCGTCGAGGTCACGCCACAGGGCGGGGCGGTGGTTGAGGTCCACCGACAGCACGGTGGGCAGGGGGCGCAGCAGGTCGGCCAGGGCGTCGCAGGTCCGGCCGGCCGAGGCGGACAGCCCGGGGGTGATGCCGCTGACGTGGACGGTGCGCGAGCCGGTGAGCAGGGCCGCGACCGCGGGGGCGGCGAGCAGTTCCGGGGTCATCGCCGAGGCGGCGGAACCGTTGCGGTAGTAGTGCATCCGGGATCGGCGCGAGCCGTCGGCGGCGGTGCCGGGGGCTTTGACGTACAGCCCGGTGGGGCGGTCGGGGTCGATCTCGACGCCGCTGACGTCCACGCCGTGCTCGCGTGCCACGTGCAGGACGTGCTCCCCGAAGCCGTCGTCGCCCAGGCGGGAGACCCAGGCCGTGGGGACGCCGAAGCGGGCCAGGGTGAGCGCGACGTTGAACTCCGCGCCGCCGACGGTGCGGGTGAACCGGTCGGCGCGGGCCAGGGGGACCTCCTCGACGGGGGTCAGGACGGCCATGGCCTCACCGACGCAGGTGATCGCGGGGGAGGGCGTTGACCGGGGCATGGCGCGATGCTAGAACAGCGACGACGAAATGTGCAACACCCATTGCGTGAGATGCAACGACGCGGCCGGATCGGCCGCGCAGAGGAGTGCCCGTGGACTACGACGCCACCACGACCGGGATCCTGGGACCGACCCACAAGGCCGCCCCGGTCACCGCCCACGGCCTCGACGCGGCCGCGCACGCCGCGACCCGCCCCGGTCTGGACGAGATGCCCACCCCGCTGGTGACCCTCGACGCCGGGTCCGCGAGGCACAACGTCGCCGCGATGGCCGCCTGGGCCCGCGCCGCGGGCGTCGACCTCGCCCCCCACGGCAAGACGACCATGGCCCCCTCGCTGTGGCGCCAGCAGCTCGCCGCCGGCGCCTGGGGCATCACCGTGGCCACCCCCTGGCAGCTCACCTTCGCCCTGGCCACCGCCGCCACCACCGGCCTGCGGACCGTCCTGGCCGCCTACCCCGTCCTGGACCCCGCGGTGCTGCGCCACCTCGGCCGGGCCCGCACGACGCGGGTCCTGGTCTGGGCCGACGGCGTCGACGTCGTCGCGGCCATGGCCCCGCACGTCACCGGCGCCGCCGAACCCCTCGACGTCCTCGTCGAGCTCGGCGCCCCGGGCGGGCGCACCGGGGCCCGTTCCCTGGCCGCCGCCGTCGAGACCGCCCGCGCCGTGGCCGCCACCGACGGCCTGCGCCTGGCCGGGGTCGCCGGCTACGAGGGGGCGCTGGCCCACGACGCCTCACCCGCCAGCCTCACCGTCGTCCGCACCTACCTGCACGACCTGCGCCGCCTGCACGAGAGCCTGCTCGCCGCGGACCTGTACGGCCCGGTCCCCGGCGGGATCGTCGTGAGCGCCGGCGGCAGCGCCTACTTCGACGCGGTCGCCGACCTCCTGGCCCCCCTGCACGACCCCGCCGGCGAGCGCGGACCCGCCGTCCGCACCGTCGTGCGCGCCGGGGCCTACCTCGCCCACGACGACGGTTTCTACGCCGGCATCACCCCCATGGGCCGCGGCGCCGGGGAGGGGTTCCAGGCGGCCCTGCACGGGTGGGTGCGCGTGATCTCCCGCCCCGAACCGGGGCTGGCGCTGGCCGACGGCGGCAAGCGGGACCTGCCCTTCGACGAGGGGCTGCCCACCGTGCAGGCCGTGCGCCGCGGCGGGACCGGGGACACCACCGCGCTGCACGGGGCGAGCGTCACCGCCCTGAACGACCAGCACACCTTCGTGCGCCTGACCGGCCAGGCGCAGGACCTCGCCGTCGGCGACGTCCTGCGCCTGGGCCTGTCCCACCCCTGCACCACCTTCGACAAGTGGCAGCTCATCCCCGTCCTGGACGACGCCCGCGCCGCGCAACCGCACCTGGTGGACTACCTGCGGACGGTGTTCGGGTGACCCGCCCGCTGCTCGTGCGGGGCGCCACGCTCGTCGACGGCACCGGCGCACCCGGCCGCCGCGGCGACGCCCTCGTCGCCGACGGCCGGATCGCCGCCCTGGGGGAGGTGGGGGACCGCGGGGACTGGGGGGAGGCCGCCGGCGCCGAGGTCCTGGACGCCACCGGCCTCGTGCTGGCCCCGGGGTTCATCGACATGCACGCCCACTCCGACCTCGCCGTCCTCACCGACCCCGAGCACCTGGCCAAGACGACCCAGGGCGTCACCACCGAGGTCGTCGGCCAGGACGGCCTCAGCTACGCCCCGGTCGACGAGGCCACGCTCGCCGTCCTGCGCGAGCAGCTCGCCGGCTGGAACGGCGTCCCCGACACCGCGTTCGGCTGGCCCGGCGTCGCCGCCTACCTCGAGCGCGTCGACGCCGGGGCCGCGGTGAACGTCTGCTACCTCGTCCCGCAGGGCACCGTGCGCATGCTGGTCGTGGGCACCGAGGACCGGGCCGCGACGCCCGCCGAGCTGGACCGCATGCGCGCCCTGGTGGGCGAGGGCATGCGCGACGGCGCGTTCGGGATGTCCAGCGGGCTGACCTACACCCCCGGCATGTTCGCCGGCACCGACGAGCTCGTCGCCCTGGCCGCCGTGGTCGCCGAGCACGGGGGTTTCTACGCCCCCCACCAGCGCTCCTACGGCGCCGGGGCCCTGCAGGCCTACGCCGAGGTCGTCGAGGTGGCCCGGCGTTCGGGGTGCGCCCTGCACCTGACCCACGCCACCATGAACTTCGCCCCCAACGCCGGGCGCGCCGGGGAGTTGCTCGACCTCGTCGACGCGGCCTCGGCCGCCGGGGTCGACGTCACCCTCGACACCTACCCCTACCTGCCGGGTTCGACCACGCTGGCCGCGGTCCTGCCCAGCTGGGCCTCGGCCGGCGGCCCGGCGGCGACCCTGGCCCGGTTGCAGGACCCGGAGGCGTTGCGGCGCATCCGGTACGCCGTC
This sequence comes from Kineococcus rugosus, assembly GCF_050871975.1. Taxonomy (NCBI): domain Bacteria; kingdom Bacillati; phylum Actinomycetota; class Actinomycetes; order Kineosporiales; family Kineosporiaceae; genus Kineococcus; species Kineococcus rugosus. The sequence continues at coordinate 148,614 of NZ_JBJLSJ010000002.1, forward strand.
GAGGTCGAGGGGTCGGACGGGTGTCACGGCGTGACCGTCGAGTGGGGCACGCTGCAGATCGCCGGGGTCCGCGACCCGGGGCTGTCCGCCGTCGTCGGCGAACGCGTCCGCGACTTCGAGATGTTCGTCGACCTGCTCGTGCGCGACCGGCTGGGGACCACGATCCTGCAGCACGTCGGGCACGAGGAGAACGTGCGCACCATCATGCGCCACCGCGCCCACACCGTCGGCAGCGACGGGCTGCTCGTGGGCGAACGCCCCCACCCGCGCGCCTGGGGCACCTTCCCGCACTACCTGGGGCACTACGTCCGCGAGGAGGGCGTCCTGGGGCTGGAGGAGTGCGTGGCCCGCATGACCTCCCGCCCGGCGGCGCGGCTGGGCCTGCGCGACCGGGGGGTCCTGCGTCCCGGCGCCGTCGCCGACCTCGTGCTCTTCGACCCCGCGACCGTCGCGGCCGGGGCGACCTTCGACGAACCGCGCCGACAGGCCGTGGGGATCCCGCACGTCCTGCTCGGCGGGCGGTTCGTCGTCCGCGACGGGGTGCGCACCGCGGCGACGCCCGGCCGGGCGCTGCGCCACCGGGCCGCCTGAACCACCGCCAGAACCACCGCCAGAACCCCGGCCCGCCCGCACGTCCAGGACCACCCGACCCCGCCGCCGGCGACGCCCGGCGGCCCCTCCCGAGGAGGAAACCCCGCAGTGCTCGACACCCTGTTCACCGACCGCGTGGTGTGCGTCGTGCGCGCCCCCGTGGTGCCCGACCCCGTCGCCCTGTGCGAGGCCCTGGCCGCCGGCGGCATCCGCACCGTGGAACTGACCCTGACCACCCCCGGGGCGCTGGACCTGCTGCGGAAGGCCGCCGGCGCCACCGGCACCGCCGAGGCCGGCGTCGCTCTGGGCCTGGGCACCGTCCTGACCGCCGACGACGCCCGCGCCGCGATCGACGCCGGGGCCCGGTTCCTGGTCACCCCCGGCCTGCGCCCCGCGGTGGCCGAGGTCGCGCGGGCGGCCGGGATCCCCTTCCTTCAGGGGGCCCTGACGCCCACCGAGGTGCTGGACGCCCACGAGGGCGGTGCGAGCGCGGTCAAGGTGTTCCCCGCCTCCGCGTTCGGCCCGGCGTACCTGAAGGACCTGCACGGCCCCTACCCGGACCTGCGGCTCGTGCCCTCGGGCGGCATCACCGCCGGCAACGCCGCCGACTTCCTGGCCGCCGGCGCGGCGGCCGTGACCGCCGGCACCGGGGTCGTGCCGCCCGACGTCGTCGCCGCGGGCGACTGGGCCGCGATCACCGCCCGCGCCACCGAGTTCACCGGAGGACTCTGATGCTCACCTGGCTCCACGAGTCGACCGCCGGCCTGCTGCTGCTGTGCGCGCTGGCCATCGCCGTCCTGCTCGTCCTCATCATCAAGGTCAAGCTCGAACCCTTCATCGCGCTGCTCATCGCCGGGTTCGCCCTCGCCCTGGCGGCCGGCCTGCCCGTCACCGAGATCGTCGGCACCGCCCTGTCCGCCTCGGACTCGGTGCTGGAGAAGGGGTTCGGGGGGATCCTGGGGCACATCGCCGTCATCGTCGGGCTGGGCACGGTGCTGGGCGCGATCCTCGAGCGTTCCGGCGGGGCCGACGTCCTGGTCGCCAAGCTCACCGGCCTGTTCGGCGAGCGCGGAGCCCCGGTCGCGATGGGCCTGACCGGCCTGATCTTCGGGATCCCGGTGTTCTTCGACATCGGCATCTTCGTGCTGGCCCCGCTGACCTACATCGCCGCCCGCCGCGGCGGCCGCTCGCTGGCGCTGTACGCGCTGCCGATGCTGGCGGGGCTGTCGATGACCCACGCTTTCCTGCCCCCGCACCCCGGGCCCACGGCCGCGGCCGGGTTGCTGGGCGTCGACCTCGGCTGGGTCATCCTGATGGGCCTGGTGTGCGGCCTGCCCGCCTTCGCCGCCGCCGGGATCGCCTGGCCGTACGTCATCGGCCGCCGCATCCACGTCGAGGTGCCCGCGGAGTTCGTCCAGGACACCCGGCCCCCCGCCGGCGGGGCCGGTGACGGTGCCGACGGAGGTACCGGTGGTACCGGTGGCGGTGGCGGTGGTACCGCCGTGGCCGAGCGGACCACCACCCCGGTCCGCCTCCCGACCGTGCTCGGCATCGTCGCCGTCCCCCTCGTCCTCATCCTCGGCGCCACCTTCGGGACCGTCACCCTGGAGGAGAGCAGCCTGCTCAGCGTCCTGACGTTCCTGGGCAACCCCGCCGTCGCGCTCACCGTCGCGGTGCTGCTGGCGTTCTGGCTGCTCGGGGTCCGGCGGGGCACCAGCGTGGCCGAACTGGGCTCGGTCACCGCCGACTCCCTGCGCCCGGTCGGGATGATCCTGCTCGTCGTCGGCGCCGGGGCGTTCTTCGGCAAGGTCATCTCCGCCACCGGCGTCGGCGCCGCCCTGGCCGACACCATGAGCGACGCGGGCCTGCCGGTGATCCTGCTGGCCTACCTCATCTCCTGCGGCCTGCGCGTGGCGCAGGGATCGGCCACGGTGGCGCTGGTCACCACCGGCGGGATCGTCGGCCCGCTCGTCGAGGGCGCCGGGTACTCCCCGGCGCAGCTGGCCGTCCTGGCCATCGCCATCGCCTCGGGCTCCATCATCGCCAGCCACGTCAACGACGGCGGTTTCTGGATCATCTCGCGGTACTTCGGGATGACCGTGAAGCAGACGCTGGCGACGTGGACGGTGCTCGAGACGATCCTGTCCGTCGTGGGTTTCGCGATGGTGGCCCTGGTGTGGGCCTTCCTCTGACGCGCGCCGCGGTGCGGGGGCCCGGCCGGATCAGGTGACCGGCGTCAGCAGGTCGGGGGAGTCGTTGCGGGGGGAGTTCACCGCGGTCGACACCTCGTGGGTGGCCAGTTCCGGTTCCGGCAGCGCCTCGAGGACCTGCCGGACGAGGTCGAGGTCGGTGAGGGTGGGGTCCAGCCAGTCGTCGCGCACGTCCGGGGGCACGATGACGGGGGTGCGGTCGTGGATGTGGCCGAGGGCGTCGCCGGCCCGGGTGGTGAGGATCGTGAACGTCCACAGCCACCGGTCGGGGTCGTCCTCGGCCTTGGCGGGGTCGGGCCACACCTCGTACAGGCCCGCGAAGGCGAGGACCCCGCCGTCGGGGGCGTGCAGGAAGTGCGGGACCTTCTGCGCGCGGCCCTCCCGCTCCTCCCACTCGTAGTACCCGTCGGCGGGCACCAGCAGACGCCGCCGGGCGGCGGCCCGCTTGAACGCGGGTTTCTCGGTGACGGTCTCCACGCGGGCGTTGACCATGCGGTTGCCGATCCTGGCGTCCTTCGCCCACACCGGGACCAGCCCCCAGCGCAGGGTCCGCAACTGCCGGGTGACCGCACCGGAGCCCGCGCCCGCGCGCTCGTCCGTTCCGTCGTCCCCGCGCGGGGCGCGTTCGAGGACGACCCGGGCCTGCTGCGTGGGAGCGATGTTGTAGGACGCCGGCGGCGGGTCGCCGACGAGCTCACCCACGTCGAACAGGTCGGCGAGCTCGTCGTCGGATCGGGAACGCGCGTAGCGGCCACACACGTACCGCAGTGTCCTCCGCGACGACCGTCGACGCACGAGCAGCGGGCCGCGGCACCGGGGCCTGCTGCGGCGAGGAGGGGGAGGGTTCCACCGGTCTCGCCGCAGGGGGCCGGGACCCGTCCCCGTCCCCGGTGGCGGGGACCTCACCGCCAGGACCGTCGTCCCCGTCGGCTGGCCGTCGGGACGAACCCCTGCGCCAGGATGACCCGATGCAGACCCCTCCCGCTGTCCCCGAGCTCCCCTCGGTCCCGGCCCGGGTGCCCGACGACGTCCTGCAGGACCTGCGCCGGCGGCTGCTGGCCCACCGGCCCGTGCCGCTGCCCCCGCTGCCGCCCGGCGCGGCCTGGGACCGCGGCACCGACGCCGCCGCCCTGGCCGAGCTGGTGCACCACTGGGCCGCCTCCTACGACTGGCGGGTCCACGAGCAGCGCATCCGGTCCTGGCCCTGGCACCTGGCCCACGTCGAGACCGCCGACGCCCGGCGGACACCGGTGCGGGCGGTGCACCAGCGCGCCGCCGCGCCCGGGGCCACCGCGGTACTGCTGCTGCACGGCTGGCCGGACTCGGTCCTGCGCTTCGAGCGGGTCCTGCCGCTGCTGGCGCGCCACCACGTCGTGGTCCCGGCGCTGCCCGGTTTCCCCTTCGCCGCACCCGTGGCCGGTGCGGGCCTGTCGGCGCGGCAGATCGCGGTGGTGGTCGCCGGGCTGATGGCCGACCTGGGGTACGCGCGCTACGTCGTCTCCGCGGGCGACGTGGGCTGCGACGTCGCCGAGCACCTGGCCGACCTGCACCCCGACCGGGTCAGCGCGCTGCACCTGACCGACGTGTCCCAGTACCACTTCCTGGTCCAGCCCCCCAGCGACCCGAGCCCGGCCGAGCGGGACTACCTCGCCCACGGCCACGACTGGCAGGCCCGCGAGGGCGGCTACATGCACGAGCAGCGCACCAAGCCCCACACCCTGGCGGTCGGGCTGGGGGACTCCCCGGCGGGGCTGCTGGCGTGGCTGCTGGAGAAGCTGCGCAGCTGGACCGACTGCGGCGGCGACGTCGAGGCGGTCTTCTCCCGCGACGAACTGCTCACCTGGGTGGCCGCGTACTGGGTCAGCGGGTGCATCGGCACCTCCTTCACCCCCTACGCCACCGGCGGGGACCTGCCGCAGCGGATCACCCCACCGGCGGTGTTCACCGTCTTCCCGCGCGACCTGGTCAACGCACCGGAGGAGTTCGCCCGGCGGATCTTCGACGTCCGCTCCTGGCACCGGGAACGGGCGGGGGGCCACTTCGCGGCCTGGGAACAGCCGCAGGCCTACGCCGCCGGGGTGCACGAGGCCGTGGAACTGGCCGCGAGCGCCTCCCGCTGACGGCTCCCCGCCCACCGCTCCCCGCCCACCGCTCCCCGCCCACCGCTCCCCGCCCACCGCTCCCCGCCCACCGCTCCCCGCCCCTGCACCACCCCGGACGGAGTCGCCCGACCACGTCGCGTGCCCCGCCGGTGCACCCGGGGGACGCGCTCGCCGGAACGGCCACCGGCGGCCGTTCCGGGAGCCGGCGGCCGTGTCCGCCCGTCGTACGATTCGCCGGTTCAACCGGAGCCGGTCGCGATCGGGCAGCGGGCCGTGGACCGTGGACCGTGGGTCGCGGGCCGGTGCCGCGCGTCCCGGTCCCGCGGCGGCGGCGAGGAAGTGGGTGGGTCGTGCGTCGAGGGACGCTGCTGGGCCGCGACGGCGAGCGCCGGCTGCTGGCGGGGCTGGTCGAGCAGGCGGCCGCCGGCTCGGGCGGGGCGGTGGTCCTGCTCGGTCCCCCCGGGATCGGCAAGTCGACGCTGGTCGCCGAGGCGGCGGCCCGGGCCGCCGACCACGGCGTGCGCGTCGTGACGGCCGTGGGCGTCGAGTCGGAGGAGGACGTCCCCTGCTCGGGTCTGCACCAGCTCGTGCACCAGCTGCGGGACGGCGTCGAGGACCTGCCCGGCCCCCAGCGCGCCGCGCTGCGCGCCGCCGTCGGGCTCACCGACGAGGTCGTCCCCGACCTGTACCTCGTCGGCCTGGCCGCGCTGACCCTGCTCTCGGACGCGGCGGCCAGGACCCCGCTGCTGGTCGTCCTGGAGGACGCCCACTGGATGGACCGGGCCAGCCTGGACGTCCTGGGCTTCGTCGCGCGGCGCATCGAGTCCGACCCCCTGGCCGTGCTGGCCGTCACCCGCGGCACCGACGACCGGCTGGGCGGCGCCGGCCTGCCGGTGCTGCAGCTGGAGCCGCTGACGGAGGAGACCTCGGCGCGGCTGCTGGACGAGGTGGCCCCGGACCTGGGACCGCAGGTGCGCCGGCGGCTGCTGGCCGAGGCGGCCGGCAACCCGCTGGCGCTGACCGAGCTGCCGGCCGCGCTGCGGGCGGTCGGCGGGGCCTACGCGCTGACCCCGGGACCGCTGCCGCTGACCGAACGGCTCGAACGCACCTTCACCGCCCGCGTCTCCCGGCTGCCGCCGCCGACCCGCACCGTCCTGCTGCTCGCGGCCCTCAACGGTGACGGCACCCCGGCCGAGTGCCTGGACGCCGCGTCCCGGCAGCTGGGGGTGCCGCTGGACGCCACGACCCTGGGACCGGCCGTGGAGGCGGGCCTGGTCGAGGACGGCGGCATCGCCTTCCGGCACCCGCTGGTCCGCTCGGCGCTGCACCACGCCGCGACCACCGCCGAACGCCGCGCCGCGCACGCCGCCCTGGCCGAGGTGCTGCACGACCAGCCCGACCGGCAGGCCTGGCACCGCGCCGCCGGCGCCGACGGCCCCGACGAGCAGGTCGCCCAGGACCTGGACTCCACCGCCGGCCGGGCCCTGCGCCGCGGCGGCGTCGCCGTGGCCCTGGCCGCGCTGCGCCGGGCCGCGGACCTGACCTCGGACCCCTCGGCCCGCGCGGACCGGCTGCTGCGCGCGGCCGAGCTCGCCCTGGAGTCCGGTCAGGCCGACGTCGCCGCGCACCTGCTCACCCGGGCGCGCTCGCTGGACCTGTCGGTCTGGGACCAGGCCCGGGCGGCGTGGGTCGGCAGCGCCCTGCTCGAAGGCGTGCACGGCGACGGCACCGCCTCGGCCGAACTGGCCGAGACCGCCGTCACCATCGCCGCCGGCGGTGAACCCGGACTGGGCCTGCGCATGCTGTGGAGCGCTGTCCTGCACTGCTTCTGGGGCGACCCGGGACCGGCGGCACGCACCCGCGTCGCCGCCGCCGCCGACCGGATGCCCGTGCGGGCCGACAACGCCGAGCTGGTCGCCCTGCGGGCGTTCTGCGCCCCGGTCGAGCGCGGACGCGACGTGCTCGAACCCCTGGCCCGGCAACTGGGACGCTCGGCCCCGGACGCCGAGGGCGACCAGCTGCTGGGCGGCGCGGCCGTGACCGTCGGCGCCCCCGCGCTGGCGACCCGCCTGACGGGCAGGTCCCTGGACGTCCTGCGCGCCCAGGGCCGGCTGTCGATGCTGACCCGGGCCCTGTGCGCCCACGCCGCGGGCGCGACCCGCCTCGGCGACGTCCGCGCCGCGCTGCTGGCCGCCGACGAGTCCGCCGACCTGGCCCGCGAGACCGGCCAGCCGCTCGTGCACGCCATGGTCGACGCCGTCCGCGCCCAGCTCGCCGCCGTCTGCGGGGACCCCCGCGCCGAGGCGTGGGCGGCCGAGGCCGAGCGCGTGGCCCTGCCCGCCGGCGCCCGCACCGTGCTGTCCATCGTGCAGACGGCACGGGGCCAGGCCGCCCTGTGCCAGGGCCGCTACGGCGACGCCTTCGCCCACCTGCACCGCGTCTTCGACCCCGCCGACCCCAGCTTCCACCCCTGGTTGCGCTTCTACGCCCTCGCCGAGCTGGTCGAGGCGGGGGTGCGCAGCGGGTCCACCGGCCCCGCCCGCGCGCTCGTGCGGGACCTGGCCCCCCTGGAGGCGCTGGCCCCCTCCCCGGCCCTGCTGTGCGGGCTGCGCCTGGCCCGCGCCCTGCTCGCGCCGCAGGACGCGGCCGAGCCGCTGTTCCGGGCGGCCCTGGACGCCGCGCCCTTCGACTGGCCGTTCGAACGGGCCCGGGTCCAGCTGGCCCTGGGCGGCTGGCTGCGCCGCCAGCGGCGGCCCGCCGAGTCCCGCGCCGTCCTGCAGGCCGCCTGCGAGACCTTCGACGCCCTCGGCGCGTCCGCGTGGGCCGAACGGGCCCGCCAGGAACTGCGCGCGGCCGGGGCGTCCTCCCCGCGCCAGGACCCCGCCGCCGTCGACGGGCTGACCCCGACCGAGCTGCACGTCGCCCAGCTCGCCGCGCAGGGCCTGACGAACCGGGAGATCGGGGAACGGCTGTACGTCTCGCCCCGGACGGTGGGCACCCACCTGCAGCGGATGTTCCCCAAGCTGGGCGTGGCCTCCCGCGGTGAGCTCGCCGCGGTGCTGCGCACCACGACGCACGCCGCGCCGCACGACGCGACGTACGCCACGGACGTCGGCTGACGGACGCGGCCGGACCCGCCGGTTCCCTACGTTCGTGCCGTCCCGCTCCGCACCGGGCGGAGGGGACGGGAAGGCACACCGTGGGAACCATCACCGTCGGCACCGTCAGCGCCGTCGACACCCAGGGCGCTGCGCGCGCCGAGGGCCCGACCACCGTCGAACTGCACTACGAGGACCACGGCTCGGGCCAGCCGGTCGTCCTCATCCACGGCTACCCGCTGGACGGGCAGTCCTGGGAGAAGCAGACCACCGCGCTGGTCGAGGCCGGCTACCGCGTCATCACCTACGACCGCCGCGGTTTCGGCCGCTCGGGCCGGACCATGACGGGCTACGACTACGACACCTTCGCCGCCGACCTGAACCAGGTCCTGACCGCGCTCGACCTGCGCGACGCCGTCCTCGTGGGCTTCTCCATGGGCTCGGGCGAGGTCGCCCGCTACCTGTGCACCTACGGTTCCCAGCGCGTGGCGAAGGCCGCGTTCCTCGCCGCGCTGCAACCGTTCCTGCTGCAGACCGACGACAACCCCGCCGGCGTCCCGCAGACGGTGTTCGACGGCATCGCCGCGCAGGCCGAGGCCGACCGCTTCGCCTGGTACGAGAACTTCTTCGTGGACTTCTTCAACACCGACGAGAACCTGGGGACCCGCCTCAGCGAGGCCGCCCTGCGGGCCAGCTGGATCACCGCGATCGGCTCGGCGCCGGTGGCGGCGTACCGGTGCGTCCCGGCGTGGCTGACCGACTTCCGCGCCGACGTCGAACGCCTCGACGTGCCGTCGCTGATCCTGCACGGCACCGCCGACCGGATCCTGCCGATCGACGCCACCGCCCGCGAGTTCCGCCGCCGCCTGCCCGGGGCGCGCTACGTCGAGATCGACGGCGCCCCGCACGGCCTGCTGCTCACCCACGCGGCCGAGGTCAACGCCGCCCTGCTCGACTTCCTCGCGAGCTGAGGCGCGCCGTGCACGAAACCCACCCCACGCGCCGCGCGGCCGTCGGCGCCGGCGCGCTCGCCGCGGTCGCCGGGTTCACCGGGTTCACCGGGTTCAGCGCGCTCGGCGCGCCGAGCGCGGTGGCCGCGCCCGTCCCCGCACCCGCGTCCCCCTCGGGGCGCAGACCCACGATCGTCCTGGTCCACGGCGCGTTCGCCGACGGCTCCAGCTGGGGTCCGGTCCTGGAACGGTTGCACCGCAGCGGCTACCCGGCCCTCGCGGTGGCCAACCCGCTGCGCGGGGTCCGCTCCGACGCCGACGCCCTCCAGGCGCGGCTGGCCACCCTCGACGGTCCCGTGGTGCTGGTCGGGCACTCCTACGGCGGCGCCGTCATCACCAACGTGGCGGCGCGCCCGGGGCAGGTCCGGGCGCTGGTGTACGTCGCCGCGTTCGCCCCGGCGCAGGGCGAGTCCGCGGCCCAGCTCGCGGCGCAGCACCCCGGCAGCACGCTCGGTCAGACGCTGGCGCCGGTCCCGCTGCCCGACGGGTCGCAGGACCTGTACATCCGGCCCGCGCTGTTCCACCGGCAGTTCGCCGCCGACGTCCCCGCGCCCCGGGCCGCGCTCATGGCCGCCACCCAGCGCCCCGTGCGCGACACCGCCCTCGAGGAGGCGTCCGGCAGGCCCGCCTGGGCCGACGTCCCCTCCTGGTTCCTGCTGGCCGGCGCCGACCGCAACATCCCGTTGCGGTCCCAGCGGTCCATGGCCCAGCGCGCCGGTTCCCGGGCCACCGTGACGGTCGAGGGGGCCTCGCACTCCGTGGCCGTCTCGCACCCGGGCGCGGTCGTCCAGCTCATCACCCGCGCCGCGAGCTGAACCGGCCGCCCCGCAACGCCTCCGCGACCGCAGGCGGCGAGCCGGTGGAACCCCGCACGCGGAGGGAGGGGAACCGCGTGCGGTGCAGGCCGCGGGGGCGGGCCCGTCACCGCGACGGCCACCCGAAACGGGCCAGGCAGTGCCAGACCCGCTTGAGGACCTGCTCGTCCTCACCACCGGCGCGGGCCGCGGCGCCGACGACCCACGGGGTCAGGACACCGCCGGCGGTGCCGGCGGCGAGGCGGGCCGCCGCGGCCACGACGACCGGGCCGCGGTACCCGGGGTGGCGGGCGACGGCCCGCGCGGTGGTCCTGAACCCGGGGTGCCACTGCACGGCGACCCCGAAGCGCCGGCCGAACCGGTCGGCGTCGTCCTCGACGTCGGTGCCGCGGTGGCTGGGGTCCAGCACGAGGGCCTCCACGTCGCGCTCGAACCGCAGACCGCCGTGGACGTGGGCTTCCACGTAGTCGTCGAGCAGGTCGCGGGTGCCGGTGTCGGGCCGCTCCCGCCGCACCCGCAGCAGGTCGAAGCGGGCGGCGGTGGCGACGTCGACCGGTTCCTCGGCGCTGTCGGGGTAGCAGAAGGTGGCGCGGGGCAGGACGTGGGCGTGCAGGCGCAGGTGCGCCGAACCGAAGCGGGGTGAGCCGCCGACGGCGTGCTGCCGGTGGTTCAGGGAACCGTAGACCGGGCGGGACGCCGGCGGTGCGGTGTCGTAGGCGCCGGCGAACAGGCGCGACTCCCACCTCCAGCGGTCCCCGCCGGGGTGGGCGCTCAGCCCGCCGTTGCCGGTGCCGGTCTCGAACTGCGAGCGGTAGCGCCCGTCGGCGCTCATGGCCCGCAGGACCGGTACCGCGCCACGGGTGCGGGTGCCCGCCCCGGGACCGCGGACGAGGCGGTCGGGGTGGAAGTGCACGGTGATCGCCCAGGCGGGGTCGAGGGGGCCGCCGGGGGCGCGCCGGCCGACGTGGGCGACGGCCCGTTCGGCCGGGGTCGTGGTGGACGCGCGGGGAGGCACCCGGTCAGCTTGCCGACGGCCACGGCCGGTGGGCCAGACCGCCGGGCCAGACCGCCGGGTACCCCGTGCGGTCGGCGGCGGGGACGGACCGCGTGGCCACCGTCACAACGGGCGAGGTGGCGGGCCCGCAGGCACCGCGGGACGGTGTGCGGGTGAGTTCCCCGACGCCCACCGCCGTCTCGACCTCCCCGTCCCCGGTGCGCGCCACCGCGGTCGACTCCTACGACGTCGTGGTCGTCGGCGCCGGCCCGGCCGGGGTCTCGGCCGCGGTCCGCGCCGCCGAGCTCGGCGCCCGGACGGCGCTGCTGGAAGGTTCCCGCACCGGGGGGACCTGCGTGAACACCGGCTGCGTGCCCACCCGGGTGCTGGCCAAGACGGCCCGGCTCGTCCGCGAGGTCCGCACCGCCGCGGAGTACGGCATCGCGGTGCCGCAGCAGAGCGTGGACTGGCCCGCGACCGTCGCCCGCGTGCGCGCCACCGTCGAACGGGTCCAGGCCGCGAAGGCGGACCCGCGACGGCTGGCCGACCTCGGCGTCGACCTGGTGCTCGAGGGCCGCGCGCGCTTCGTCGACCCGCACGTGCTCGAACTCGCCGCGACCGGGCGGCGGGTGCGCGGCGAGAGCGTCGTGCTGTGCGTCGGTGGACGCTCCCGGCGGCTGCCGCTGCCCGGGGCCGACCTCGCGACCTACCCCGAGACCGTCCTGGACCTGCCCTCCGTGCCCCGGCGCCTGGCCGTCGTGGGCGCGGGCAACACCGGCGCGCAGCTCGTGACCGTCTTCGGCGCCCTGGGCAGCGAGGTGCAGCTGCTGGACCTCGCCCCGCGGGTCCTGCCGACGGCGGACGCCGACGTCTCGCACGCCGTGCGGCGGGCGTTCGAGGAACAAGGCGTCCGGGTGGCGACGGGCATCGACGCCGTGCACTCCCTGCACCGGCGCGCCGACGGGGCCATCGACCTGACCTGGTCGCAGGACGGCGCGCGGCGCGAGGAGGCGTTCGACGCCGTCGTGATGAGCGTCGGCTGGCCCGCGGCGCTGGACGGGCTGGGCCTGGAAGCCGCCGGGATCGAGGTCTCCCGCTCCGCCATCGCCGTCGACGAGCACCTGCGCACCTCAGCCCCCCACGTGTTCGCCGCGGGCGACGCCAACGGGCAGTCGATGCTCGTGCAGGCCGCCCACGCCGAGGCCGAGGCCGCCGCCACCAACGCCGTCCTCGGCGCGACCCGCCGCACCCCCCACCTGCTGCTGCCGTCGGGAGGGTTCACCGACCCCGACTACGCCGGGGTGGGACTCACCGAGGACGAGGCACGGGCGCGGGACCCGCAGTGCCTCGTGGCGACCGTGCCGTTCGCGGCGGTGGAACGCGCCGTCATCGACGACCGCACGCGCGGGTTCCTCAAGCTCATCGCCGACCGGCGGCGCGACGTCCTGCTGGGCGCCCACGCCGTGGGGGAGGAGGCCGTCGAGATCGTGCAGGCCGTGACGACGGCGATGGCCGCCGGGATCGACGTCGCGACCCTGGCGCGCGTCGAGTTCGCCTACCCCACCTACAGCGCCGTCATCGGCGAGGCCGCGCGACGGCTGATGCGCACAGCCGTCGCCTGAGACCCCCGCCGCCCGTGGAGCGCAGGTGCGGGGGCCCGCCCGATTCCGGCGCGCAGCCCGGCGCTGCGGACCCCGCGCAGCGACCGGGAGACCGGCGCCGGCCTGCTGAGGACGGTGGGTGCCCACCGGGCTGCGGACCGCCACACCGGCCCTGCGATCGGGTGGTTCACGCCCTCCAGGTGGGCGACGCCGCCACGGAGCACGAGGATCCGAGGCATGTCGACGACGTCGAAGCGCCAGTCCCCGGCCCCCACCGACGACCTGGACGTGCGCGCCCCGCGGTGGGCACGGATCTACACCGTCGTGTTCGCCACCGCCTGGCTCAGCCTCCTGGGCTCCCTCGCGGTGCGTGGACTGCGCGACGGCGACGCCGGAGCGCTGGTCACCGTGCCGATGGCGGCCGTGGGGATCGTCCTGTTCAGCCGGTTGCTGCTGCTGCGCGCTCGCACGCACGGTGAGGAACTGGTGGTGCGCAACGCCCTGAGGACGCGGCGCATCCGGCGGGCGGACGTCGAGGACGTCCGGACGGGCGCGCCCCGGGGCGGGCCGCTGACCGTGGGGGAGGCGGTGCTGGTGCTGGTCCGCGACGGGTCGATGGTCAGCGTCGAGGCCACGACGCGCACCGGCTGGACCGCCCCCGGACGCCGGGAGCTGGCCGAGAACCGCGAACGGCTCCTCGCGTGGGCACGCAGCCCCCGGTGACCTGCGCACCTGGTCGTGGCCGAGCCCCGGGGCGTGACCCGGGCATGACCCGGGCATGACCCAGGGCTTGACCGGAACCCTCCGATCGCGGGACGACCGGCAGGTGCACGGCCGCCGGTCCTCGTCGACGGCGGGCGTCAGGCTGCTGGTGCAGGCGGTGCCGCCGCACCCGAGCCGCCGCGCCCGGCCACGGGTACCCGTCCCCGGGCTGGACGTGGCGGGGCTGTCGAGGACGCCCCGCGCTCGGCGGGTGTCCCCGCCGCGCACCGTCGCCGGGGTCGCCACGACTCCAGTGCGCTCCTCGGGGCCGGCGACCTGGCGTGGCCGCGTGGACGACCCCGGTGCCGCCCGCCCCTTGAGCGCGGACGAGGCCGACGTGCTGGCCGCACCGGGGTGCCCGTGCGGGTGCGGCACCACCGCCTTGCTCGTCACCGACGCCCACGCCCCGCGCGCGAGCGTCCTGGACGCCCACCCGGCGGCCGCCGACTTCACCGCTCCGGGGCAGGGCGGGGTGGTCACCCTCACCACCGCCGACGGGCTGCTGCAGGAGCTGCGCCTGTCGTGGTGGGGTGAGGAACCCACGCCGATGCCGCGGGCCGCGGACCTGACCCACCCGTGGTGCGCCCCCGGGAGGTGATCCGGCGGTGGGGTGCCACCCGGTGGTGGTCGACCACGGCCGCCCAGGGCCAGGCAGACGCCCGCCGCGTCGTGAGCGGGCGCGCACCGGGTCGCCTACAACTCCCTCAGATCGGCATCCACGGACGAGGTGAGGCGACGGTTGTGCACCACCGTGCCCAGCACGTCGGGCACCCAGATCACCAGCAGCGCCAGCAGACCGCCGTACCCGCCGGCGACGCGTCCCACGCCCCACCACACACCCGCGGCGGTGCACGCAACCGCGGCCAGGGACAGCGCCCACCAGGTCCTGCTGGTCACCACCGTGCCGGTGTCGCGGTCGAAGCGGCGGACGGTGAAGGGCAGGTACCGCCCGGCGTTCTCCCGGCTGCGCCGGCGGGCGGCAGCCAGACCCAGCAGCACCGCGACGCCCCAAGCGGCGGCTCCCAGCAGCACCGGCACCCACCTCCTCGGGGAGCAGCTTGCCAGGTCGGCCCAGCCAGGATGCGCTGCCCCGGCACCGGCTACCACCACCTCAGCCGCGCCCCCGCGAGCGCGCACTACCCTGACCGTCGTCGAGGTGGTCGCGCCTCGCGGCAGCCGAACGGTGGTGGGCGTTGAGGGGCGCGGACGGGACCGCGGTCGACGTGGTGGGCCGCGACGCGGAACTCGCCGCGCTCGAACGGCTCACCGGTGACGTCCAGCACCGCGGCGCCGCCGTCCTCGTCCGGGGCGAGGCCGGGATCGGCAAGTCGGCCCTGCTGAACCTCGCGGGCCACGACGCGGCCCAGCGCGGCCTGCGGGTGCTGCGCGCGACCGGCGTGGAGTCCGAGACCACCCTCCCGTTCGCCGGCCTCCACCAGCTCCTGCGGCCGCTGTTCGGCCGGCTCCCCGCGCTGCCCGCCCCGCAGCGGCGCGCGCTGATGGCCGCGTTCGGCACGACCGACGACACCGCCGCCGAACTCTTCCTGATCGGCCTGGCAGCGCTGAACCTCCTCAGCGACAGCGCCACCGACCGACCCCTGCTGCTGCTCGTCGACGACGCGCACTGGCTCGACCGGCCCAGCGCCGACGTCCTCGGCTTCGTGGCCCGACGGCTGGAGTCCGAACCGGTGGTCCTGCTCGCGGCCCAGCGCGACGACTTCCCCGACGTCCTGGCGGGTCCGGGGCTGCAGGAGCAGCACCTGCAGCGCCTGGACCGGCGCACCGCCGAGGAGGTGCTCGTCCGCCGCGCCCCGCACCTGGACCCGACCACCCGGGCACGCCTGCTGGACGTGGCCGCGGGCAACCCCCTCGCGCTGGCGGAACTGCCCCTGGACGGCGCGCACGACGACGCCGACCCCCCGACCCTGACCGCCCGGCTGGAGCACGCCTTCGCGGCCCGGCTCCCCGCGCTGCCCGACGCCACCCGGGACGTGCTGCTCGTCGCCGCGCTGGAGGACGACCAGACCCCGGGGGAGTCCCTGACCGCCGCGAGCGCCCTGCGCGGTGAACCGGTGACCGCCCAGGCCCTCCTCCCGGCCGTCGAGGCCGGACTGGTCGCCGTCGACGGCGGGACGCTGACCTTCCGCCACCCGCTGGCCCGCCACGCGATCCGCCAGCAGGCCACCCCACCCCGACGCCGGCGTGCCCACCTCGCGCTCGCACGGACCTCACGTGAACCCGACCGGCAGGTCTGGCACCGGGCCGCCGCCGCCGACGGCCCCGACGACGCCCTGGCCGCCGAGCTGGAGGAGGCCGGCGCCCGTGCCCGACGCCGCGGAGGCGCGGCCGCAGCACAGGCGGCGATCGAACGCGCGGCCCGGCTGACCGCCGACCCGGCCGAGCGGGCGCGACGCTACCTGCGTGCCGCCGAGCTCGCGTTCGAACGGGGACGCCCCGACGCCGTCGACCGGCTGCTGCGCCAGACCACGACGCTCGACGTGCCCGCACGGGAACGGGTCCGCATGACCGTCATCCGGGACGGGTTCGAAGAAGGCGTCCACGACGTCCGCACGGGCACCCGGATGCTCACCGAGGCGGCCGTCGAAGCAGCCGCCGACGGCCGAACCGACCAGGCGCTGCAGTTCCTCCGCGCCGCGGCGCTGCGGTGCTGGTGGGCCGAACCGGGCACCTCGGCGCGCGCCCGCCTGCTGGAGGTCGTCGAGCAGACCCTCGGGCTCGACGACGTGCTCGCGCTCGAGGTGCTCTCGTACGTGGCGCCGTTCAGCCGGGGCGCGGTGCTGCTCGACCGGCTGCGCACCGTGGCCGACGGCCCGATCGACACCGCGCGGGCCCAGGCGGCCGGCGAGGCGGCGAGCGTCGTCGGGGACTTCCCCCTCGCCGTCCAGTTCCTGACGTCGGCGGTGACCGGCCTGCGCGGGGACGGCCGGCTCGGGCTGCTGGCCCGCGCCCTGGCGGTGCAGGCGTGGAGCGCGCTCAACGTCGGGCGCTTCGACCTGGCCGCCACGGCCGCGGACGAGGCCGCCCGGCTCGCGGCCGACTCCGCCCAACCGCTGATGGGCACCGTCGCCCGGGTGGTCCAGGCGGTGGTCTCGGCGGTCCGCGGCCCCCAGGGCGTTCACGACGCCGGCGACGCCGGCGACGTCGAGGACCGCCTCGCCGACGCGGCGCGGCTGGGGCTCCAGGTCGACTCCCGCGCCGTCCTGGCCGGCGTCCAGGTCGCCCGCGGAGCCGTCGCGCTCAACCACGGGCAGCACCACACCGCCTGGGACCACCTCCTCCGCGTGTTCACCGCGACGGACCCCGCTCACCACCCCGTGGTGCGCACCTTCGCCGTCACCGACCTGGTCGAAGCCGCCGTCCACAGCGAGCACCGGGCGGACGTCGAACCGATCGTCGCCGAACTCGAGACGGTCGCAGCACGCACCCCGTCCCCGGCACTGCACATCGGGCTCCAGCACGGCCGGGCCCTCCTGGCCGCCGACGACGAGGCCGAACACCTCTTCGCCGCGGCCCTGACGACCGACCTGAACCCCTGGCCCTTCGCCCGCGCCCGGCTGCAGCTGGCCCACGGCGCCTGGCTGCGCCGGCAGCGCCGGGCCGCGGAATCGCGCGCCCCGCTGCGCGCCGCGCGGGACACCCTCGACGCCCTGGGCGCCACCGCCTGGAGCGACCGCGCGCGGCAGGAGCTGCGCGCCTCCGGCGAGCAGAGCCGACCACGCACCCCCGAAGCGCGCGAGCAGCTCAGCCCCCAGGAACTGCTGGTCGCGCAACTGGCCGCGGACGGTCTGACCAACCGGGAGATCGGCGCGCGCCTGTACCTCTCGCACCGGACGGTCGGCACGCACCTGCACCGCGTCTTCCCCAAGCTGGGCATCACCTCGCGCGGGGCCCTGCGGACCGCGCTCGGCGCCTGACCGGCCCGACCACCGTCGGCGGGACCGTCATCCGACGTACGCGGAGCGGGGACCGGGCTCCCTAGCGTCGACCCACCAGCGCAGGGGACGGCCGCACCGGTCGTCCGGCCGCTGCCGACCGAGAGGGACGACGATGACCGACGACGACCGCACGAGCGCCACGACCGGGGACCACCCCACGGTGGTGCTCGTGCACGGCGCCTTCGCCGAGTCCGCGAGCTGGAACGGGGTGATCGAGCAGCTGACGGTCGACGGCTACCCGGTCGTCGCCGCAGCCAACCCGCTGCGCGGCCTGGCCGACGACGCCGCCCAGCTGCGCAGCCTCCTGGACCGGGTCGGCGGACCGATGGTGGTGGTCGGCCACTCCTACGGCGGCTCGGTGGTCAGCGTGGCCGCCGACGGGCACCCCGGCGTGCGAGCCCTCGTCTACGTGGGCAGCTTCCTGCTGGCGGAGGGCGAGAGCACCGGCGAGCTGGCCGGGAAGTTCCCCGGCAACGAACTGGGACCGGCCCTGGACCCCGTCCCCGTCAGCGACGGGCGCGGCGGCACGGTCACCGACCTCTACATCCAGCCCGAGCGGTTCCGGGCGGTCTTCGCCGCCGACGTCGCCCCCGAGATCGCCGAACTGATGGTCGCGACCCAGCGGCCCATCACCAGCGAAGCCCTCTCCGAGAAGGCCACCGCCGCGGCCTGGCGCACGATCCCGTCCTGGACCCTGGTCACGCGCCAGGACCTCGCCGTCCCGCCCGAGGCGCAGGTCTTCATGGGCCGGCGAGCCCAGTCCCGGATCGTCGAGGTCGACGCCTCCCACGCGGTCGCCGTCTCCCGCCCCGGCGCGGTCGTCGACGTGATCGTCCAAGCCGCCCGCGCGACGGCCTGAGGAACAGCCGCACCCCGCCCGCCGGGGGAGCACGAGTCCGGCGAGACCGCGAAACCCCCTCCCGCAGGGCGACGGTTCACCTCGCGTGCCGTCGTCCCAGGGCTCGCCACGAGCCGGCGCGCCCCTCGACCCCGGCGACCAGGTCGAGCACCGCCCGCGGCCCCTCCGCGACCGCCACCGGACGGCACTCCTCGGTGAGGACGATCGCGGCGACGTCGGTGAGGGGCACCCGGACGCGGGTCGTCCCCCGGTCGAGGCCGCCCCTCCGACGGGGGACACCCGGCGGGCGGCGACGAGCCGGTCGACGCGCTGGGAGACGGTCGAGCGGGACTGACCGGTGAGCCGCCCGAGTTCGGCCCGGGTGCGGGGGCGCCCGTCGCGCAGCGACCGCGGGGTGGGACCGGGGCCGTCGGCCTCGTTCCTCCCGATGCCCCCGCCGTCGCCGGACACGGCGGACGGTGAACCACCGGTGCCGGCGCACCGGGGACCCGGGATTCCGAACCGTGACCGACTTCTGGTTGACGCCCGGCAGAAGGTGCTCCTAGTTTCCTTCCCATGGTCGACGCTGACCGCTCAGGGGATCCTGCGGTTCCCGGTTCCCCCGCCCCCCTGCTCGCGGTCCGGGGCATCGTCAAGGAGTTCTCCGGCGTCCGCGCGCTCGACGGGGTGGACCTCGACGTACGCCCGGGGGAGGTGCACTGCCTGCTGGGCCAGAACGGCGCCGGCAAGTCCACGCTCATCAAGGTCCTGGCCGGTGCGCACCGGCCGACGAGCGGAACCGTGGAGTGGCAGGGCCGTGAGGTGCGCCCCACGTCACCGGTCGACGCGCTGCGCAGCGGCATCGCCACGATGTACCAGGAACTGGACGTGGTCGGCGGTCTCACCGTGGCCGAGAACGTGTTCCTGGGCCACGAACTCTCCCGGGGCGGGGTCACCCGTCGCCACGAGCTGCACCACAGGACGCGGGAACTGCTCGACCGGCTCGGTCACGGCCGCCTGTCACCCGGCCGCGAGGTGGGTTCCCTGTCCGCCGCCGACCAGCAGGTCGTCAGCATGGCGCGGGCGCTGTCCCACGACGCCCGCCTCATCGTCATGGACGAACCCTCCGCGGTGCTGGACTCCGAGGAGGTCGGCAACCTGTTCCGGGTCGTCCGGCAGCTGACCGCCGACGGCGTGGCCGTCCTGTACATCTCGCACCGGCTGGAGGAGATCCGCCAGATCGGTGACCGCATCACCGTCCTGAAGGACGGCCGCACCGTCGCCGCCGGGCTGCCCGTCGCGGGGACGCGGACCGCCGACCTGATCCGGCTCATGACCGGGCGGACCGTGCACCGGGCGTTCCCCGCCCGGCCACCGGTGCCCGCCGACGCCGCCCCGCTGCTGGAGGTGCGCGACCTGGCCCTGCGCGGGGTGTTCTCCGACGTCTCGTTCACGGTCCGCGCCGGGGAGGTGGTGGGCCTGGCGGGGCTGGTCGGGTCGGGCCGCTCGGAGGTCCTGGAAACCGTCTACGGAGCGCGCCGGGCCACCGCGGGGCAGGTGCTCGTCGGCGGCCGTCCGCTGCGCCCCGGGTCGGTCCCGGCGGCCGTGCGCGCCGGGATCGGGCTGGCACCGGAGGAACGCAAGGCGCAGGGCCTGCTGCTCGACGAACCCGTCTACCGCAACATCACCCTGTCGACGTTCGGGCGGTTCGCCCGCGGGCCGGTGCTGGACGAGCGGTCCGAGCGCGCGGTCGCGCGCGAGCAGATCCAGGCCCTGGACCTGCGGCCGGTCGACCCGGACCGGCCCGTGCGGACCCTGTCCGGCGGCAACCAGCAGAAGGCGATGCTGGCCCGCTGGCTCGTCCACGGGTGCCGGGTCCTGCTGCTGGACGAACCCACGCGGGGTGTCGACGTGGGGGCCCGCGCCGAGATGTACGCGCTGGTGAACTCCCTGTCGCGCGCGGGGAACGCCGTCGTCGTGGTCTCCAGCGAGATCGAGGAGGTCCTCGGCCTGTCCGACCACGTCCTGGTCCTCGCCGAGGGCCGCGTCGTGCACAGCGGACCGGCCGCCCAGATCGACGAGCACCGGGTGCTCGACCTCGTCATGGAAGGAAGTGCCGCGTGAGCGAGCAGCTGCCGCCGCTGTCCACCGCGGGGAGCGTACCCCCCGATCCCGACCGCCCCGCACCGCTGCAGCGCACCGGGTCCTCGCCGGGTGCTCCGGCGGGGCGTCGCCTGGCCGTCCCCGGCGGTGGCCTGGGACGCGACGTCGGTCTCGTCGTGGCCCTCGCCGCCCTGTGCGTCGTCGGCGTGGCGACCGCGGGGGACCGGTTCGCCAGCGTCGACAACGCGCTGACCATCCTCCGCCTGGCCGCCGTGTACGGGGTCCTGGCCATCGGCATGACGTTCGTCATCACCGGCGGCGGGATCGACCTGTCCGTCGGGTCGGTGCTGGGGCTGGCCTCGGTATGGGCCTCCACGCTGGCGACGCAGACGATGGCCGAGGAAACCCACTGGCTGGTCATGGTGAGCACGGCGCTGCTGGTGGGGACGGCGTGCGGGGTGGTGAACGGGGTGCTCATCGCCTACGGGAGGGTCGTCGCGTTCATCGCGACGCTGGCGATGCTCGTCGCCGCCCGCGGCCTCGCGGAGATCATCGCGAACCGGCGGACCCAGGTGGTGAACGTCCGCTCGTTCCTCGACGCGTTCCGCGGTGACGTCCTCGGCGTCCCCGTGCTCGTCTGGTTGTTCGCGCTCGTCGCGCTGGCCGGGTGGTTCCTGCTGAACCGCACCACGTTCGGCCGCCGCACCGTCGCCGTGGGCGGCAACCCGGAGGCCGCCCGGCTGGCCGGGATCAAGGTGCAGCGGCACACGACCTACCTGTACGCCCTGTCCGGGCTCACGGCGGGCATCGCGGCGGTGATGATGCTGGCCCGCACCACCGCCGGGTCGTCGACGAACGGCCAGCTGTACGAGCTCGACGCCATCGCCATGGTGGTGGTCGGGGGAACCCTGCTGGCCGGGGGGAGGGGCACCATCGTCGGCACGGTGCTCGGGGTGCTGATCTTCTCCACCCTGACGAACGTGTTCGTCCAGAACGACCTGTCCACCTCGGTGCAGGCCATCGCCAAGGGCGCCATCATCGTGGCGGCCGTGCTGCTGCAGCAGCGTCTCGCCGGCCGCTCCCGCAGTTCCTGAGCGGTGACCGTCCCCGGCAGACCACCCGAACCGCTCGTCCCGTCGCACCACCCGTGAGGACCGAGGAACCGAAGGAGCTCCCATGTCCACGCACCGCACCGGCCTGCGCCGCCGGCTGGTCGCCGCCGGCGCCGCCGCGGCCACCGCCACCCTGCTGACGGCCTGCACGTCGAACACCCCCGAGGAGCCCGAGGACACCCCGTCCGCCCCCGCGGCGGCGGCCGGCGCCAACGACGAACCCGGCGACTCCGTCGTCATCGGGTTCTCCGCCCCGGCCGCCGACCACGGCTGGATGGGCGCCATCACCAAGGCCGCCCAGGCCGAGGCCGACCGGTACGAGGACGTGGAGCTGCGCGTCGCCGAGGGGACCAACGACGTCAACCTGCAGATCAGCCAGGTCGAGCAGTTCATCAACGACGGCGTCGACGCCATCGTCCTGCTCCCGTACGACGGGGCCGCCCTCACCGAGGTCGCCACCCGGGCCATGGAGGCGGGCATCCCCGTCGTCAACGTCGACCGGGAGTTCTCCAGCCGGTTCGCCGCCCGCACCACCGTCCTGGGGGACAACTACGGGATGGGCGTCTCAGCCGGTACGTACATCTGCGAGCAGGTCGGCGACAAGCCCGGCGCCGTCGTCGCCGAGATCGCCGGCATCGACTCCCTGCCCCTGACGCAGGACCGCAGCCAGGGCTTCTCCGACGCCCTGTCCGACTGCGGCCTCGACGTGGACAACCGCGTCGCCGCGGACTTCACCGTCCAGGGCGGTCAGGCGGCCGCGGCCAACCTCCTGCAGGCCGCGCCGCGGATCGACGCCCTGTGGAACCACGACGACGACCAGGGCGTCGGGGTCATGGCGGCGATCTCCGAGGCCGGCCGCGACGAGTTCATCATGGTCGGGGGCGCCGGGTCGGCCAACGTGATGCGCGACATCCAGTCCGGGAACTCGGTGCTCAAGGCCACCGTCGTCTACCCGTCCACCCAGGCCGCCGACGGCATCCGGCTGGCCCGGCTGATCCTGCAGGACAAGGCCATGACCGACCTCGTCGAGGTGCAGGTGCCCCGCACCGTCCAGCTCTACGCGCCCGTGGTGACGGCCGACAACGTCGAGGAGTACCTGCCGACCGCGTTCGAGTCCTGACCGGGCCCACGAGGCCCGCGGGGCCGGGGACCACCTCACGGGGTGGTCCCCGGCACCGCGGCGACCCACACCGGGCCGGGTGCGGCACCCCGCGTCGCCGACGGCGCGGAGGTGGATCATGCTGGTGGTCCACCGTTCGCGCCCTCGACTCGCAGGAGAGTCCTCGTGAAGATCGCTGTCATCGGCACCGGCCAGTTCGCCCGCAGCTTCATCGCCCTGTGGCAACTGCACCCCGACGTCGAGGAGGTGTGGGTCACCGACATCGTCCCCGAACGCGCCCAGCAGCACGTCGAGACCCACGGCCTCGCCGGGTCCTTCGACAGCTTCGAGGACGCCCTGGCCTCCGACGTCGACGCCGTCGCGATCATGACCCAGCGCTGGTCGCACGGCCCCCTGGTGCTCCAGGCGCTGGACGCCGGCAAGCACGTCTACTCCGCCGTGCCGATGGCGAGCGCCGTCGACGAGGTCGAGGCCATCGTGGCGAAGGTCCGCGAGACCGGGCTCATCTACATGATGGGCGAGACCAGCTACTACAACCCCGCCACCGTCTGGGCCCGCGAGCACATCGCGGCCGGGGAGTTCGGCCGGGTGTTCTACGGCGAGGGCGACTACGTCCACGACATGGACAACGGGTTCTACGCCGCCTACCGCTACAGCGGCGGGCAGGACTGGAAGGAGACCGCGAGCTACCCGCCCATGCTCTACCCGACCCACGCCATCGGCGGCGTGCTGGGCGCCTGGCCGACCCACGCCGTCAGCGTCAGCTGCACGGGCATCAGCGACACCCGCGGCGACGGCGTCTTCGACAAGGCGGTCTCGCGCTGGGACAACGACTTCTCCAACATGTCGGCGCTGTTCGAGCTCGCCGACGGCGGGGTCATGCGCACCAACGAGTTCCGCCGGGTCGGGTACTGGAGCGGCCCGGAGTCGCGGTTCCGCTTCTACGGCACCGAGCAGGTCATGGAGCAGTCCGTCACCAGCACGGTCGTCACGGTCAAGACCGAGGGCGAGGACTACCGCAAGGGCAAGACCCTCGACATCAGCGACGAGCTGCGGGCCGGTGAGCACTCCGACGTGCCCGAGGACCTGACCGACATCGATCCCGCGCTGCTGAGCAGCTTCCGCTCCGGGACCGCGAAGGTGCACGACCGCAGCCGGCTGCCGAAGGAGTTCGAAGGGGCGCCCAACGGTCACGAAGGCGCGCACCACTTCCTGGCGGACGACTTCGTGGTGGCGGTGCGGGACCGCGTCCAGCCGCCGGTCAACGCCTGGGTCGCGGCCCGGTTCACCGTGCCGGGGATCGTGGCCAACGAGTCGGCCAGGCAGGGCGGGGCGCGGCTGCCCGTCCCGGACTTCGGCGACCCGGCCTGACGAGCGCACCGCCTCCCACCCGGGCGCCCGCGCGTCCGGGTGGGAGGCGGGTCCGCGGGGCGGTCCCTCCCCGGCGTCGCGGCCGCTGCGCTGTCCGTCCGGCGACGGAGCCGTACCCGGTCGCCTCCTACCGGGACCTCGGCGGATCCACGAGCGACGAGTGGGGTGGGGGAGCGGAACCCGGGACCGTGCGTGGCGCACCGTGCCCCCGGGAAGCGCGCAGGTCCCAGGTCGTGCCCGCTGGGCGGGCTCGCTGACCGCTCGGGCTGAACACCTGGACCGCCTCCGGCCCGACGTTGCGCGCCGTCGCGCCGGTCACGACGACCCCGCTGCGTTCGGGCAGGGCGAGCACCACCTGCTGGTGCGCTTCCGCCCACTGCTGCAGGTCGTCGTCCTGGGCGGGCTGGTAGTGCGGTCGCACCACCGCCCCGGCCAGGCGGTCCAGGCCGCGGGTGTCGCTCACGCCGGCGTCGTCAGGGTCCTCGACCTCGGCGAGGGCGATGTTCGCCCCGAGCAGGACCGCGCCGGCGCTGCCGCCGTAGACCCGTCCTCCGCGGTCCAGGAAGCCGTCCAGCGCGCTGAGCAGGTCGTGCCGCTGCAGGTGGTGCAGCAGGTCGAAGGTGTTGCCGCCGGGGATGGCCACCACGTCGCTGCGGTGCAGGCGTTCGGCGCGGCAGTCGGTGTCGGCGCCGTCCAGTCCCCAGGGGTCGAGGGTGAAGTCCCCGCGGGCGCGCAGCGCGCCGGCCAGCCACTGGACGCTGCCGGTCCGGGCCGGGCCCAGGGGCATCGCGAAGGGCCAGACGCTCACCCGCTGCCCGGGGGTGAACACCTCGTCCCACAGCGCTGCTTCGTCGTGCTCGCTGCCGCCGCCACCCAGGTAGGTACCCGTCACGGTGATCACAGTGCCGAACGGTTCCCGGCCCGTCCAACGTCGTGGTGACGCCGGTGCCGGACGTCGCGCAGATCGACGTGGCGAGACGCTGCCGGTTGCTCGTGGGCCTCTGCAGGGCGCCGCGACCGCGCGCACCACGGCGTCGACGAAACCCCGTCGTCGAGCAGCGCCTGCGCGGTGCGCAGGGACGGCAGTGCGCGCTCCTCCAGGTCGTGGGTGGGGTCGCCGCTGAAACCGTCGGGTCGAGCTGGACGAAGCCGTCCTCCGTGCCGGTACGGACGGTCAGGACCCGGGCTCGGAGCGCGGCCGGTCCAGGTGTTGCCACAAGCGACTTCCCGCACGCCGTCAGCGGTCCCGCTGTGCCCGTTGGGGGCGAAGCGGTGCTTGCTGGGAAGGGGAGTCCGGTCTGCCGTGCTCAGGGAGGTCAGGGTGGTCAGGGAGGCCGGGCAGATCGTCGACCAGGCCGTCGGCGTCGGTGAGTTCGTCGACGGTCTGGCTCAGCAGGGCCTGCAGATGGTCGCTGTCGGGCAAGGCCGCGCGGGTCTCCGGCGGCAGGGAATCGTCGGTGCAGTCGGCGACGGCCAGGGGAGTGGAGCTGCCGGACAAGGCGAAGCGGACGATCTGCTCGTCGCGGTCGGCGACCAGCAGGATCCCGACGGTCGGGGCGTGGATCGCCTGGTCACGGACCAGGTCGTCGACCATCGCCACGTAGGTGTCCAGCTGCCCGACGAACGCGGGCTGGAAGGCGGCGACCTTCAGCTCCCACGACGTACCGCAGCCGGGTCAGGTGGAACAGCAGCAGGTCGACGATCAGTTCCTCCTCGTCGACGGTGAAGCGCAGCCGCCGGCCGACGAAGGCCGTGCCGTGGCCGAAGGCGGTCAGCGTGGCCTGCAGCTCGTCCATCAGCGCCTGCTCCAGGCGCCGTTCGCTGACCGGGCTGGTCAGCCCGAGGTGGTCGAAGACGTAGGGGGCGCGGGTCGGGACTGGGCCAGGTCGGAGTCCGGCGGCGGCAAGGTGGCGGTGACGTTGGACGGCGCGGCCCCGACGCGGGCGTGGAGCCGGCGGGCGATCCGGTGCTCCAGGACATTGCGGGACCAGTGCTGCCGCACGGCCTGGACGGCGTACCAGGTCCGCAGCTGCGGATCGTCCAGACGGGTGACCAGCGTGGTGACGTGGCTCCACGTCAATCGTGCAGACGGACTCTGCACGAAGTCGGCTTCGGTGGGCCAGGCCTCAACGACCGAGCGCATGTAGTGCCGGTTGCGGCGGGAGAAGCCCCGCAGGTCGGGGAAGGCGTCGCGCAGGTCAGCGGCGAGGCGGTCGATGACCTTGCCACCCCAGGCCGCCTGGTCCTGGCGGTCGAGGATGTCGCGGCCGATGGACCAGTACAGCCGGAGCAGCTCACGGTTGGCGGCGCGGGCGGCCCGGACCCGGGGGGTGCGGACCCGCTTCCGACAGCACCCGAGGCCGTCTTCGTCGGCCTCTCTGGACCGGTCCTGCGGGTGGTGATCCGGTGGGGGAGTGGTGTCTGCGCGACCGCGCGCGGAGTGCGGGACGACCGGGGTCCTGACGTGACTCACAGCGCCAACCGAACGCTCAGCTGGTGCCCGAGCGACTGGTAACCCAGCGCGCGGGCGACACGTTGCGAGGCTGCTGGACGGGCTCGCCACTGCGGCAGCAGGCCAGCGCGCACGGCGTCCTCGGTGGCCGCGGCTGCCGCCACGCGGGCCAGGCCGGCGCCGCGTGCGACGGGGTGGGTGAGGACGCACAGGTGGGCGATCGAGCTGGGCCACTGCTCGTAGCCGGCCACGGCCAGGACGGTGCCCTCGCGCAGGACGACGAAGGCGGGTGAGGTGAGGGTGTCGATGGCGGCCTCGGCGGCGTCATCGGGGGAGCAGGCGGCGACCAACTCCTGGACGAGCGGGTCAGCGACGCCGAAGGCGCGCACGCAGACGGCCTGGACCGCTGTGCTGTCGAAGGTGCCGCTGGCGGGTGCGGGAAGGAGGTAGGCCAGGTCGGTGGGGCCGAGGACGTCACGGACGGGGAGCCTGCGCGCCAACATCGATGACGACTGCGGGGTGAGCCCGGGGGAGCCACCGACCAGCACGTCCTCCAGCCCCCGTCGCAGGACGTCGGCGTGGGTGGTGTCGGGTGCGGTGGCGATGGTGGCGCCGGCGATGGTGACCAGGCCGCACCACCCCGGTGGGCACAGGCGGGAGGTGGAGGTCACGACGACCTGAGGAGTGGAGGTGTCGGAGAACTGCGCGGATGACCCGGCCAGCTGCTCCCAGGCCCGGCGAACGGCGTTCACGTGGGGCCTCGGTTCCGGGAGGTCGTCGTCCACGGGGCCATCGTCCACTGGTCACGGGGCGGCGCGGACGGCGGGATGACCGTGCGCCGCGCGCATTGCGGGATGGTCGTCAGCTGCTTGTTCGACGCGTCGGCCTTCCTCACTCGAGGGACTCTTCCCACCACGATGAGAGGGGCCACGGCCCAGAACGCTGAGCGCCATCGCCGCGGGGGTCGCTACGAGTGCGGCGGCGATGTCGAGAGCGGGTGAGCACGAGCCCGACCAGCACCACCGTGAGCGGGGTCGTCCGGCGCCGTCCCGCCGCTTCGAACTCGCAGGTCCAGCAGTCAGGTGGGCAGCGCGGGACCGCAACCGGCGGGAACCGGCGCAGGGTCAGTCGCATGGCATCTCCTCGTCAGATGGCGTAGCTCATTCACTGGGGTGGTGCCAACGACTCTGGGCAGGCGTGCGACGTCGCGGTCATCGCGCACCCGGACGTCACAGCGCCCATGAGCGCCCCTCGATCACGGCCGGAGTGCCGCGCTGCACGAGGACTACCGCTGGGGCTTCTGCCAAACCGAGACGTGGGACTCGCTGTCAGCGGTGAACTGCTGTTGGTGCCAGTCGGCCCAACGTTCAGTCGAGCTCAGCTCGGCCATCTGGGCCATGAGGTCCATCTCGGCGGGCCAGACGTAGCGGTGTGGAGACTGGAACGTGGAAGCTTCACCGGCGCGGACGTCGTGGTGGAAGGACGTCAGGCGCTGGTTGACCAGGTCGTACACGTCGATGCCCAGGTGGTCGGGGCTGACGTCGAAGGGGCGTGAGGTCTCACCCGGAGGTGGGCGCTGCAGTTGGGGACGAAGGTTTCAGCCACGAGCAGGCCGCCGGGCTCCAGGTGGGCGGCGGCGTTGCGGAAGCACTGCACCTGTTCGGCCTGGGGGAGCAGACAGGTGAGGGCGTTGAAGACGAGGTAGACCAACCCGAAGCATCCGGGGACGGTGGTTGTGGCCATGTCCCCGACGACCACCGGGACGTCCTTGGCGCCGAGCTTGGCGCGCAGTTGCGCGGCCATCGGCTCCGAGAACTCGATGCCGCTGACCGCGATGCTGCGGGCGCTGAGGGGGAGGGCGACGCGGCCGGTACCGATGGCGAGCTCCAGCGCCGGTCGTCCGGCGGCGCGGTGGGCGAGGAAGTCGACGGCTGGGTCCGGGACCTCGGGGGCGTACATGCCGGCTGACGCGGCGTCGTAGTCCTGGACCACCTGGGCGGTCCACACGTCGTTGAGCACGCCAGAGAGGCTTGCAGGCCGGAGCCTCGCGCGTCACGTGGATATCGCGCAGATCGGCAAGACCGCGAGGTCATCGAGCACCCGGACGGCGAGATGACCTGAAGGTCAGCGGACCGTGATCACTGGTAGAAGCGGATCGGCGTCGGACCCTCGCCACGGCCGAGAGCTTGCTCCCAGGCGGTGTCGTCGACGTCGATGTGACGGTCGAGCGCGGCGATGTAGATGACCTTGGACGCCGCCGGCTGGCTCTCGACCCAGTCGCGGACCAGTTGGTAGGACCCATCGACGTCACTCATGCGGTTGCCGTCGTCTTGCCAGCTACCGCTCCAGACGTCGTCGTCGTGGGGCGGCATGACCCAGACGGTGCCGTGCCCGGGTCGCGGTGGCGGGTACGTCGTGGGCTGGCGGGCGTGTTGCAGCAGCCGGGCGCGGTCTTCGGGGGTCTGGGCGCGCAGCTCCGGCGCCAGGTAGTCCTGGTAGGGCGGACCGCTGAACTCGGGCATGTGACCAGGGTGATCGTTGACGGCGGAGATCGCCAGCCTCCGCTCGTCCCAGGGCAGGCTCCGGGACCGTGGAGCTCGCGGACGGCGGGATGACCGTGCGTTCCGCACCGCGGGACGACCGCGCGCTGCGTCGCGGTGCACGATCCCACCACCAGCGGGGCAGTCAGCCAGGCCCAGCCGCATCGACGCTGAGGTGGGCCAGGGCGTGTGCGGTCAGCTCGGGCAAGGGGCGGAGCGAATCGAGGACCAGGCGCTCCTGCTGCCAGTCGGCGAAGGCCGCCCGACGCTCCTGCACCGACTCCCAGGTCGGCTCGGGGAACCCCGGTAGGTCGCGGCGCCGTTGGAGCAGGCGCCGCTGGTGCACCTCGGGGTCGGAGCAGAGCACTTCGATGAACCGCAGCGGCACCACCTGTTCGCGGGCCAGGTCGATCCAGGCGCTGCGCGCTTCGGGGGCGTCGTTGACCGCGTCGACGATCACCGTGAGTCCCAGGCGGAGGTTCTCGGCTGCGGTGGCCTGAGCGACGGCGTAGGCGGCCACTCCAGTGGGTTGCTCGCGCTCGACGCCTGCTCGCCACACGGCTGCCTCGATCGGGTCCACGGACAGGACCGGTGCCCTCAGTGCCCGGGCCAGGGCTTGAGCCACTGCGCTCTTGCCGGCACCGGGCAGCCCGCACATCACGATCAGCACCCGCGCAGCCTCGGCGCTGCGGTGGAGCACGTCAACGTCCGGCCCTGCCGGCGCGGTCTTCGGGGGCGAGTGGACGTCCACGACAGCGCCATGGCCGCGACGTCATCTGCCGCGGTGTTGTCACCCGGTCAGGACCAGCGATCGCCAGGTCTGGCACCCTCAACGGGTGAGCGAGGTCCACGTCTGCATCGAGAAGCGGTGTGCCGTTGCCGCCGGTGCTGGTGTTCGATGAGGTCACTCACGTCGAGGCCTGTGTCGATCCCGTCGACGGCGTGCCCGGGTCTTGCAGGCCGCCTCCCCGATGAGACCTGCCACCGCGAGGTGGCCCCGTGAAGCAGGCGAGGACCTACCGGGGAGTGGTGGAGATATCCCTCGGCGGCCTGTGGGTGCTCCAGGACAGTGAGCCCGAGGGCTGGGGGTACGACGACTACCCGTCCGACTTCGCCGGGAGGACAGGTGATGAGGGCATCTACCTCATCTCGGGGCACTACGCCGGCTCGGTCGACGTGACGGTGGAAGTTCATGACTCCGATCCCGGGCACCCGCAGGGGTGGGGGAAGTCGGCCGAGGTGGAGGGGAGCTACCCGAGCCGGGTGGCCAGGGCGTGGTGCGAGCTCCTACCTGTCGATGAGCAGCTGGACGGCATCGAGTTGCCTGCCGAGCGGGTCAGGACCCGTGTCCTGGTGAACGGCTGGAGCACGCCGCCGAACCCCGGGAGCCCGCCGGAGACGTGGCTCCTGCAGGTTTGGCCCGTAGAAGCCCTCCACTCCTGAGCGGCTGTCGTTCTGGCGCCGCTCGGTCTTCGACAAGAACGTGAGGTCGTCGGCGTCTACGACAGCGCGATGACCGTGCGCAGCGCGGCTCACGGGATGACCGTGACGTCGAGCCCGTGGTGCGCGCCACCTGGCCGAAGTGCGGACAGCGGTGCTTCTGGCTGCTTGACTCAAGCAGTGATCACCAGGCGGCCCAGGGGTCCGGTCGCGGTGCTGGGCTGCCTGCTGGTGCTGGGCTCAGCGGCCTGCTCCAGCTCCTCCGCGCCAGACACCAGTCCAACCACCGCAGCGAGCCCGACGTCGTCGCCCACGGCCAGCTCAACGCCGGACGGCACGGTTGAGAGCACCGCGCAGATGGTCATGTGTGTCGGGGAGTCCCCGGGGCACCCACCTGGCTCCACCGTGCGCGTGGACGTCCAGGACAAAGGGGCCGTGACCGAGACGACGTACATCATGGTCCCGATGCAGCTGGTCATCTCCTTGCCCTCTGGGGACGCGGAGGTGCTGGTCGACGGGGTGCCGTGGATGGCTGGTCCTGCGGCCGATGATCTTCTGCAGGCCTACGGCAGCGGTTGCCCGATGTCGATACCACCGGCGTCCTGATCGGCTTGCTCATGGTCGTCGGGCGCCGAAGCCAGCGCGTACAACGCGGGATGACCGTCAAGTCGACCCGGTCGGTCGAAGGCCGCCTCGTCGAGGTCACGCAGTGGGTGTTTCTCGGGGGACGACGCGCTCTTGCCGCAAGGAGCTGACCCGGGCGATCAGCTCGAAGTCCTTGTCCAGGTGCAGGAGCGTCAGCTCGTGCTCGATGGCCGTGGCTGCGAGCAGGAGGTCCACCGGGCCTGGTGCCCGGTGCCACCCTCGGTGGGTGAGACGTTCCTGCAGGTCTTGTGCGCGGGCACTGATCTGCGCACTGACCTCGAGGACGGTCATCGCCTCGGTGACGTCGGCGATGACCTCGCGGTAGTCCTGGGGGGAGCGGGCGGAGAACCCGATCTCCAGCACGCTGGGTCGAGCGATGCTCAGCAGGTCCTCGCGCAGGAGATCGTTCAACCGGGCGGCCACGACCGGCTGGTTCCAGCGGGCGTGGGCGGACTTGTCGAGCAGGAAGCTCACGCAGCGCCTTGTGCTCGATCGTCGGTGCCCGGCGCCTCGACGTCCTCGCCGGTGGCTTTCGGGTGGTCCTGCAGGAGGGGGGCGAAGTAGCCGTTCTCGGCGCGGGTGATGAGGCGTTCGGCGGCGGCGCGGCGACGCTCTTGGCGCAGGGTGGTGCGCAGGGCGGCTTCGACGGTGTCGCGCTTGGTGGTCGTTCCGGTGATGGCGGCCACTTGAGCCAGCAGGTCGTCGTCGATGTCGATGTGGGTCTTGCTCATGGCGGACCTCCTCGGCGTGTACACGTCGAGGGTAGCTCATGTACATGCGGGTGGCCATGACCAGAGCGCTGGCCGTGGACCCTGGACGGCTGGTGGGCTGAGACACACCCGGCGCACGTCCTGGCCAGCGGGATGACCGTGCGCCCGCGCGCCGCAGGATGACCGTGAGGTTGGCTACGGCATGCGGCAGTCCCCAGGACTGAGGCACCCGGGTGGTGGGGCAGGTGTCACCACCACCTGGCGCCGTGAACGACGCGGTGCGGTGAGCGGCCTGTCCGGGCGTCCTCGAGGAGCTGCTCGACGTGGCCGAGACCGTCGCTGTCGTCGTCGTCGGCGTTGGCTTCCCAGCCGCGACTGTTGCCGAAGGCGGTGAGGCGGGGGGTGCTGACGTGGACGAAGTCGCCGGTGACGACGCCGAGGATGTGCTCGTCGAGTTCGGTCAAGAGATGTTCAGAACCGTCATCGCAGGCGTCGCAGCCGCAGGCGGGCACAGTGGCCAGGGGGACGGCGGGCTGCCCGGCGCTGATGGTGACGAGGTTGTCGTCAGGGCCGTCGAAGCTGCGGAAGCTCAGCACCAGGGGGACAGCGTTGTGCTGGTGCGGGCGCAGTCGCTGGGCGCGGACGGGGGCGATGCCTGAGGGGGAGCCGTCGCGCCACGTGTCTCCCCCTCCGGTGAGGTCGATGGGCTCCAGGGTGGCCAGTCCTGCATCGGTGAGGACTCGCGTCCAGGCGTCGGCCCGGACGGTGAGGATGCGGTACTTGGCGGGGTCCAGGCAGCGGGAGTACTCCTCCGGGTCGGGCTCGTGGTCGGAGTGGGGGTCGGGCCAGGCCGCCGTGGACGCCGGGTCCTGCTCGAAAGCGGCATCGACGGCTGCGCGCAGAGTGTCCTGGTCCACGGCGGGAGCGTAGGACGGATGCTGCTGCTGCGGGTCGTCAGCGGTGGTCGTGACGGTGCGGGGATCGTCCGCATCTCGGCAAGACTGCGCGGTCGGCAGGGCGCCCGGCCAGCGCCATGACCGCGCGGTGGTACTGGCACCCTGATGACCGTGACGCGTCCTGCCGAGTCGGACTTGGTCGCAGCGCTTCGGGCGGCCGAAGTGGGCAGCTCCACTGCTGGTGGCTGGCCTGAGCACCTGCCCGCCGAGCAGCAGGACGCCTGGATGGTGATGACCGAAGTCGAGGCGTCGTTGGTCGGCCTGGCGCGGACGCGGCTGGCCGAAGGCGTGGTCGATCACGTCGAGGTGGGTGAGGTCGTGAGTCGTCTCAGCGAGCCGGTGCTGCAGAACCGGCCGGCTGTGGAGGTCGGCCGATGGAGGCGAGTGGCGGAGCTATTGACCGCCCGCTGAGCGGGATGACCGAGCGTCCGATGAGCAGTGCTGGGGCGCGGTGACGCTGGGAATGCTGCTGCTCGTCATCGACTTGTAGAGGATGGTCGATCTGCTGCATGTCCCCGGGCCTCACCTTCAGCCGCTCCGAGCGGCCTCTCGCCGAGAGGCGACTGCCGGATCGACCACCACACGTCCACGGCCGCCGTGCTGAACAGCCCGGCGGCCGTCGTGCGTCCGGGCCAGGCACCGCCACGCTGAGGACGCCATCACCGCGGGTCAGCCGGAGCGGGCGGCAGAGGCGCGGCGCACCCACGACAGCAGCGCCAGCACCAGGGTGGGATCGAGATCGCGGGCGATCAGATCAGCGGTAGCGACGTCGTGAGCCCCGACGGAGACGCCGTTGTCCACGAGGAAGTCGACGATGTCGCGGCCTTCCACGCCGGGGTAGCGCGCGTAGCGGCGCGGTGCCGGGGCCCGCTGGGTAGGAGCTTCGTCCAGGACGTGGTCGGGCACCTCGTGGTCGAGGTCGACCCGCATGATGCTCCAGTTCTCGTTGCCGTGTTCGTCGCGCTGAGGGACGTACCCGCGTGTCACTCGCTTGCTTCCTCCCGACTCTCTGTCCGTTCTTGCCAGCGTGGCACGAGGGCCGGGGGGCGGGAACGTCCGCGGATCGACACGAGCGTGACGTCGTCGACGTCCATGACAGCGGGATGACCGTGACGTCGTGCGCTGCGCGGGCTGGCCGAGTGGGTGCCGGCGCTGGCTCAGTGATCTGGCGTCGGTTCCTGGCGCAGGCGCTGGTTGTGCCGAGCTAGTACGGCGAACTCTGGCGCGAAGGCCGCCGCCAGGCCCACCACAAGCAGCAAGGCAATCGACTGCGCGTGAAAGTCTAGGGCCGGCCACAGGCCGGCGACGATGGCTGCCGCACTGGTCGCCACCGCTAGGGCCGGTCGTCGCCGAAGGCGGCCCCCAGCAGGGTGGCGGCTGTACTGCGTCTCCTGCTGCAGCCTGTCTAAGGCTGTGACCACGCGCATCTCGACAAGACCACGCGCATCTCGACAAGACGTGCGGTCGGCAGGCGCCCGGACGGCACCATGACCGAGCACGTTCGCGCTGGCGCTGTAGCCGAAGCCTCAGTCGAGGTAGCCCGTCTCGGGGTTGATGCCGGTGAGGAAGTCGGCGATGGCCTTCCTCATCTCGTCCTCGCTGATGGGCGACCGGTCGAACTCCTGGGAGGTGAAGCCGTAGCCAGGGTTGGGACCCGAGAGCCAGTCGAAGTCATAGCAGCCGGGAGTGCCAGGCCGCTCCTTGACTAGCCAGTCCTCCCCTTCAACCGTGAGGCGCCATGCAGTCATGGCGATCATGCTGGCACCTCAGGCCGCCTGGACGGCCGGATGACCGTAACGTCGAGTCCTTGCCGTCGCGGCCTCTGGCCAGAGGTCGTTGTGGCTCGACCGCGCGGTGGACGTGCTCGCGCCGCCTCTGGCTGACTGGGTCTGTGATCGAGGAGACCGACCCGGTCCCTGCGCAGCTGCGTGCTCTGGGCTACCCCCACGCGCACTGGCTGGCCGCGGGCGTGGAAGCCGACGTCTACGCCCTCGACGAGCAGACCGTCGCCCGGCTGCCCCGGGAGGCGGCCATGGCCGGTGCAACGCCCACGGGGCCCATGGAGCGACTGCTCGAGCAGCTGAACCAGTCTCACCTGCCGTTCGCTGTCCCTGCTCCGCTGGGCCGCCTCACCCTGCCCGATGGTCGTTCCCTGCTGCGTCAGCCGCGCCTGCGCGGCCGCAGCATCGGCGACTTCTACGACCCGGCCACCGGGCGCCTGGACCCCCGCGCCGAGCAGGCGCTCATCGAACTGCTGAGCGCGCTGCACACCATCCCGCGCCCGCAGCCGCTCGAGATGCCCGACCTGCCGCTCCTAGGCGACTCGATGGTGACCACGGCTCAGCCTTGGGTGGCGGCCTTGCAGCGGTTGCTCGACGATCGCACCCGCCGCTTCGGGGACCTACTGCGGGGGCACGTCGATCGCCTGGACGACCTGGTGGAAGCCTGCGACGCCTTCCTGGCCGGTCGCCGCGACATGGCGGTCACGTTGCAGCACGGGGACATCTGCCCGGAGAACGTGCTGGTCGACGACGACTGCCGGCTGACCGCGGTCCTGGACTGGGGCTTCTTGACCCTGCTGGCCGATCCGGCGCTGGAGATGGCCCTGACGTCGAGCTTCTTCGACATGTACGGCCCGCACGCTCTACGCACGGACCAGCGCCTGAGCGACCTGTTCGCCGAGGCGTTCAGCGTCGAGCGCGCGGACGTCCTGCGGTTCAAGGCGGTGTACGCCCTCATCGGCGCCAACGCCTACAGCGACACCGTGGACGGGCACTTCCGGTGGTGCGCCGCGGTACTGCGACGGCCCGACGTCCGCTGCGCCGTCCTGCCGTAGACCGCCAACTCGGCGACAGCTGGTCGCTCGGTCACCGGCAAGACCGCGAAGTCGTCGACGTCCTGGCCATGGCCAGGACGTCAGATCACGACGGCGCTTCGTCAACGGTGGGCTGGCCACTGGCTGGACCGACCGACACCTCCGGAGCAGGCGCCGCGGCTGTCACGATGGCCGGGTGTGGCAGTGGTGGAGAGCCTGGCGACAAGAGCGCGCCTGGCGTGCGGCCGAGCGGCGGCATCAGGACCTCTGCCCGGCGTGTCAGCACCCCTGGTCTGGCCATCACGACCCGGACAGGTGCGAGGACTGTGACTACGAGGTCGCCCACGGGTGCAAGGACGCACCTGCGGTGCCGTGCTCATGGCGGCCACCGGCGGACGACGGCTCGCACGGTGAGGGATCCACCGGGCAAGGGCCATCGAGTCTTCGTCTCGCCGAGCTCCTCAGCGAGGAGCAACGACGGGTCCTGGCCGATGACGTCGGGGTGTTGATGACCGTCGGTCAGGCTGCCGCGGGGCGAGCCGTGGGCACAGTGCTGTCCAGCGACCTGCCCGACCTAGCGGCTCGGTGGCTGACGGTCGGCCTCGACACCCCGGCGCTGCGGGAACTGGCCGGTCACCCCTGTTGCGACGGCTACGGCATCGACGCGTTGTGGCAGCAGGTGCTGGCCGAGGTGCCCGGCCCTCCAGCCGAGGTCGGCGGTGCGGCGGCGGAGGAGCCGGCCTGGGTGCGGGTCGTGCCCGTGGAGCTGGCGCGGTGGCAGCGGGGAGAGGTCAGCTCCCAGGAGGCCACGGAGCGGCTGCTGGCTCTGCAGGAGACGGTGCGCATCGGCCTGCTGGCGGGGATGGACGAGTTGTTCGTGGTGGAGGAGATGCGCTGGGAGTGGTCGACGCAGCCGCTGGACAGCGATCGTGAGCGGGATGCGATTTTGGCGGTGATGGCGGCCGACGTGATTGTGCGAGGTGGCCTCGGTGATGGCTCCGATGCCGCGCCGGGACCGGACGCGCCCTCAGCGGTGCTGTCTGCTGTGCCATGGTGGATCGTGCGATGGACTCGGAGCGGTGATCATGAGCAAGCGACTGCCGGCACCGACGAGGTGTTCTCGTTCAAGGGTGTGTCGCCGTGGACGGCTGGACCGCAGCTGGAACTTCAGGTGCAGGACTGGACGATCGACCTGCACGCCTCGGCGTTCTTCTTGCGGTGCACCTACCTGGCCGAGGAGCAGGTGCAGTTGCAGTGGTGGCACCACGATCCGGCGCTGGGGCCGGTGCAGCCGCAGCTGGTGACGATGCTCTTTGAAAAGGTGCGGGGACTGAGGGTGGTGCAGGACGAGGAGTCGGATGCGCGCACTCGTCGGGACACCTTCGGCTGGGCCTTCACCCCGGCCAGCGATGGCACGGCTCTGTTGGACTTCTCGGTCGGGGAGCTGGAGATGACCTTCCGCACTGGCGGGGTGGCGGTGACGCTGGAGCCCACCGACCTGCCTCACCCTTGAGGAGGGCCCGGACCGCGGGATGACCGTGAAGTCGTCATGTTTGTTCGCAAGGTGCTGACGGCAGCGAGTCGTCATCGTGCCGATGCCGGGCGACCGCCTGCGTGAGTAGTGAGGCAGGCGTCACCCGTTGGACGGGGCGCTACCGGGCGTTCCGCCGTCGGGTGCTCCGCCGCCCGGCATCGCGCCACCGCCCATCCCGGCCGCGGCCTGCTGGGTGGCGCTGCCTGCATAGTCGTTCGTCGGGTCGCGGTAGATGGTGTGGACGTGGCCCCAGCCGCTGGTGGTGACGCCTTCGACGTCGGCTCCGGCCGACCCGTTCTGCGCCTGGAAGGAGACGTACACCTTCGGCCCGGAAATCGAGAACGAGATGCCGTCGCCGGTGCTCATGTCGTAGGTGGTTTCACCCGACCAGGCCACCACGGTGGTGTCCAAGGTCGCCTCGATCGCGGCCCGGGTCGTCGCGGCGCTCTCCGCGTCGGCCATGCCCGCCCAGTTCGCGATGAGGTCCAGGAGCAGCTCCTTCTGCTCGTCGGTCAGGTCCGCGCCCGTGAGCCCCGTCCCGGTGGCGAAGTCGCAGGTGTCGCCGGGCGCGCAGGAACTGACCTCACCGGAGGTCAAGGTCGCCTGCTGTTCGGCGGTGAGGCTGTTGAAGAAGGCGAAGGCGTCGGTGTAGATGCCGTCGAAGGGCTGCACCTCGTTGCCGTCGGCGTCGGTGTAGACCGCCGGCTGCACTCCCAGGTGGGTCGGGGCGAAGGTGATGGCGTTCGAGGCGCCGTCCAGTGTGGCGTTGATGCCCAGGTGGTGACCGCCGAACTGCACCTCGAAGGCGCTGGTGGTGGAGGGGTCGCCGAAGAAGGCGATGTAGTACTGGCCCAGGGAGTCCTCGGTGGAGGAGCTGTTCTCGGCCAGGTACTCGTCCCCGCCCATGATGCCGCTGACGGTCGCGTACGCCTCGTCGCTGAGCAGAGACTGCAAGACGGCCAGGGCGGCCGTCTGCTGTTCTTCGGTGAGGTCGGTGAGGTTCAGTCCGGCGCGCTGCACGAAGGTGACGGGGAAGTTCGACCAGGAGGTGGTCTTGGTCTCGTCGTCGTAGGCGTACAGGACCGTCTCGCGTTGTTCTTCGCTCAAGGTGGCCAGGAAGGCCTCGGCGGCGGCGGTGGTGTCGCTGATGGTCTGGGCGGTCGTGGTGGCGTTGGTGCTCGAGGTCGCCGCGGCCTCCGTGGCCGTGGTGCTGGCCGTGGTGCTGGTTGAACTGCTCGTGGCGGAGCTGGAGGCCGTGTCGGTCGTGGTGGTGCTGCATCCGGTCAGGGTCAGCGCGCCGGCCAGGAGTGTGGCGGCCATCCAGGTGGCCCGGGCCCGCACACGGCGGCGTCGCGCGGGAACGGACGTGGGGGCGGGGGGCGGGTCGATCTCCGTCATGGTCTTGACGTTAGGCAGCTGAACTTGGCTGTTGCTGTGAACCGTCCAGGAGGTGCCAGTGCAGCCCGTGGTGGTGTCCGGAGTTTCGAGCACGAGGTCCATGTCGGGTGATGAGCCACGGCGCCTTCGTGATCACAACGTCAGGTGGCGGTTGCTCCGGCCAGGTCCAGACCGAAGCGGCGCCAGTCGCGGATGCCGCCAGGCAGCAGCTTGCCGTGGACGCCGAGGGCGTCAAGGGCGCGGAGGGCTTGCGGCGCGTAGGCGCAGTACGGTCCGCGGCAGTAGGCCACGACCTCGGTGGGGGTGGACTGCTCCACCACCTGCGGCACCAGCTGCGGCAGGGCCTCGCCCAGGTGCTCGGGGGTGATGTTGCGGGCGGTGGGGATGTGCCCGGCGGCGTACTCGGCGCTGGGGCGCACGTCCAGCAGCACCACACGCCCGGCCTCCAGGTCGGCGCGCAGCTGCTCTGCGGTGATCGCGCGCAGGCCGTCCACGTCACCGAGGTAGGCGGCGGTGGCCTGGCGCACGGCCGGGTTGTGGGTCTGCGCCATGGTCATGAACGCTTCCAGGACTTCGGCGATGTCCTGCCCGGTCAGACGGTAGAAGACGTGACTGCCCGCGCGCCGGCCCTGCACCAGGCCGGCGTTCTTCAGCGCCTGCAGCTGCGCGGAGGTGTTGCCCACCGAGGCGGCGGTGGCGATAGCCAGAGCCTCCACGCTGCGTTCGGCCTGACTGAGCAGGTCCAACAGCATCAGTCGCAGCGGATTGCCCAACGTCTTGGCGACCGCGGCGAAGCTCTCGTACATGGCCAGCTTGCCCGGCGCGATGCCCGCAGGCGGGCCGGGGACCTGCACGGCGGTGCCGGCGTCAGTGCCGGTGCCGGTGTCCGTGCTGGCTTTTGTGGCGAGGCCGTGGGTGGGCAGGGCGCTGCTGCTTGGCGCGGGAGCTGGAGGTCCAGCGGTCTTCTGCGTGCTGCCCATGTCAGCTACCGTAGCTCACACTAACGTTCTAAAGAGTCTTTGAATGAGGGGTGTAGGTGTGAGCGACGCAGCGCAACCGGCGCAGACGCTGAGCGGTACCAGCGACCCGGCAGGAGCCTCAGCGGGAGTCTCAGCAGGGAGCCCAAGAGGCGACGTCTCGGTGGTGCCCTTCGTACACGAGGGCCTGGGCAACGCCAGCTACCTGCTGGACCTGGGCGATGGGCGTGCCGCGGTCATCGACCCCCAGCGCGATGCCCGCCCCTACCTGCAGGCCGCACACCGCCGGGGCCTGCGGGTGACCCACGCCGTCGAGACCCACGTGCACGCCGACTTCGTCACCGGCACCCGTGAGCTGGCCCACCACGGCGCCCAGATCGTCGCCGCCGGCGCCGCCGGGCTGGCCTTCCCCCACCAGGGCCTGGGCGATGGGCAGCGCCTGGACCTCGGCGGGCTGGCGCTGGAACTGCTGGCCACTCCCGGGCACACCCCCGAGCACGCCGCCTGGCTGCTGCGCGAAGGGGAGCAGCCGCTGGGGGTCTTCACCGGCGGCGCGCTGATCGTCGGCGGGGTGGCGCGCACCGACCTGGCCGGCGCGAACCGCACCGAGGAGCTGGCCCGCTCCGCGTACCGCTCCCTGCACCAGCGGCTGCTGGCCCTGCCCGACGCGCTGCCGGTCTGGCCCACCCACGGGCCCGGCTCGTTCTGCTCGGCCGGTGGCAGCGGGGAGCGCACCAGCACCATCGGCGAGCAGAAGGCGGCCAACCCGCTGCTGGCCGGCGACCCCGACGAGGAGGAGTTCGTGCGCCGCCTGGTGAGTGGGCTGGGCAGCTACCCGGACTACTTCACCTGGCTGCCGGAGTACAACCGCGCCGGCCCGCAGGTCCTCAGCCGGGCCTGGCCGCACCTGCCCAGCCTGCCGCTGGAGCAGTTCTTGGCCCAGGCGATGGCCGAGCAGGTCCAGCTGGTCGACGTGCGCTCCACCAAAGCCTTCGCCGCCGGGCACGTGCCCGACTCCATCGCCATCGAGCTGCGCCCGCAGTTCGCCAGCTGGCTGGGCTGGGTGATCGACCCGCACCGCCCGGTGGCCTTCATCACCGACGGGCACACCGACCGCGACGAGCTGATCAACCAGTGCCTGGGCATCGGCTACGAGAACGTCCTGGGCGACCTGGCCGGCGGCTTCGCCCGCTGGCAGGCAGCTGGCCTGCCGGTGGCGCGCATCGCCTTCGCCGAAGCCGAGGACCTCACCGCGCGGCCGGTGCTCGACGTGCGCCAGCGCTCCGAGTTCGGCGCCGCCCACGTGCCCGGCGCCCTCAACGTCGAGCTCGGCTCGCTGGAGTCGGCCGAGCTACTCGGCGGCGTGCCCACCGACTCCTCCGCCCAGCGGCCGCTGGTGACGATGTGCGCGCACGGTCAGCGCTCGATGACCGCCGCCAGCCTGCTGGCTCGCGCCCGCGGCAACACCGAGGGCATCGCGGTCTTCACCGGCTCCGCGCAGGGCTGGGCCC
Source organism: Kineococcus rugosus (assembly GCF_050871975.1). Taxonomy (NCBI): domain Bacteria; kingdom Bacillati; phylum Actinomycetota; class Actinomycetes; order Kineosporiales; family Kineosporiaceae; genus Kineococcus; species Kineococcus rugosus. The sequence continues at coordinate 189,275 of NZ_JBJLSJ010000002.1, forward strand.
AGCGCACCGGCCGACGCATCAGCAGCGGGACCTGACCCGTGCACCCGACGACCCACCCCTCGCCACCCACATGAGCAGCCCCACCTCCCAGGAGAAGCACTCGATGGCCCGCACCGAGATCGAAGCCGCCCAGGCCATCGGCCGCGATGAGTCCCAACGCGCCCGCCTGCAGCGGCGCACCCTGAGCGTGGTGGTCGCCAGCCAGGTCCTCGGCGGCGCCGGCCTGGCCGCCGGAGTGACCGTGGGGGCGCTGCTGGCCCAGCAGATGCTCGGCAGCGACAGCGCCGCCGGGGCCCCCACCGCCTTGTTCACCCTCGGCTCGGCCTTCGCCGCCTTCGCCGTCGGGCGCTTCAGCCAGACCCGCGGACGGCGCATCGGCCTGGGCGCGGGGTTCACCGCCGGTGGCCTGGGCGCGATCGGGGTCGTGCTCGCCGCGGCCACCGACAGCATCGTGCTGCTGTTCGCCGCGCTGCTGGTCTACGGCTCGGGCACGGCCACCAACCTGCAGGCCCGCTACGCCGGCACCGACCTGGCCCCGGCCGCCCGGCGCGGCACCGCGATCAGCATCGCGATGGTCTCCACCACCGCCGGGGCGGTGGCCGGGCCCAATCTCGTCGGGCCGATGGGATCGGTGGCAGAAGCCCTGGGCATCCCGGCGCTGGCCGGGCCGTTCCTGCTGGCGGCGGTGGCCTACCTGGCCGCCGGGGCCGCACTGTTCACCTTCCTGCGCCCTGACCCCTTCCTCGTCGCCCGCCGCCTGCAGACGCTGGAGGCCGCACAGGCAGCGGACGTCGATCCCGCCGGTGCCGGTGCCGGTGCCGGTGTCGGCGCCGGTGCGGGTGCCGGTGTCGACGCCGGTGCCCGCGAGGTCGAGGTTCCGCGGGCGGGGACCGGCGCCTACGTCGGGGCCACCGTCATGGTCCTCACCCAGATCGCCATGGTCGCGATCATGACGATGACCCCGGTGCACATGCGCGCCCACCACCACGACCTCGGCCAGATCGGCCTGGTCATCGGGGTGCACATCGGCTCGATGTACCTGCCCTCGCTGATCACCGGCGCCCTGGTGGACCGCATCGGGCGCACCCCGATGGCCATCGCCTCCGGTGTGACGCTGCTGGCCGCCGGGATCGTGGCCGCCTTCGCCCCCGGGGACTCCCTGGGTCTGCTGATCACCGCGTTGGCGCTGCTGGGCATCGGGTGGAACTGCGGGCTGATCTCCGGCACCGCCCTGGTCGTCGATGCCACCGTGCCGGCCAACCGCCCCCGCACCCAGGGCACCATCGACGTGCTCATCGCCCTGGCCGGCGCCGGCGGCGGCGCGATGTCCGGAGTGGTCATGGCCGCCAGCAGCTACAGCACCCTGTCCCTGGGCGGCGGCGTCCTCGCGCTGCTGCTCATCCCCGTCCTGCTCTGGGCCCGCGGCGCCACGCGCAAGCCGGTGAGCGCGTGAACCGGCCCGCCACACCCACACCCGAACCGGCGCCCGCACCCGAGGCGGGCATCCGGCTGGGGCTGCGGGAGAACGCCGCGCAGTTCACCCTGCTGGTGATCGTCAACGCCCTGGTCGGCGGGATGGTCGGTCAGCAGCAGACGGTGCTGCCGCTGCTGGCCGAACGCGACTTCGGCCTCAGCGGCTACTCCTTCATCTTCGCCTACGTCGCCGCGTTCGGGATCACCAAGGCCGCCACCAATTACCTCGCCGGCACTCTGGCCGACCGCTTCGGGCGCAAGCCGGTGCTGGTGGCCGGGTGGCTGTTCGCCATCCCCGTCCCGCTGCTGATCATCTGGGCGCCCAGCTGGGGCTGGGTCCTTGTGGCCAACGTGCTCCTCGGCGTCAACCAGGGCCTGTCGTGGTCGACGACGGTGATAATGAAGATCGACCTGGTCGGCCCCGCCCGGCGCGGGCTGGCCATGGGCCTGAACGAGGCCGCCGGCTACGGCGCGGTCGCCATCACCTCCCTGATCGCGGGCAACCTGGCCCAAAGCCACGGTCTGCGCCCGGCGCCGTTCCTGCTGGGCCTGGGCTACACCGTCATTGCCCTGGGCCTGTCCATGATCTTCATCCGTGAGACCCGTGAGCACGCCCGCCTCGAAGCGGCCAGCGCTTCACCGACCCTGACACCAGCGACCTCCAGCAGCGAGGAACACTCAAGCAGCGGTGCACGGACCACCGGCGGGGACCGGGCGGTGTTCGCCGACGCCACCTGGCGCGAGCCGGCACTGGCCTCGGCCAGCCAGGCCGGGCTGGTCAACAACCTCAACTTCGGGCTGTCCTGGGGCGTCTTCCCGCTGCTGTTCGCCACCGCCGACCTGAGCGTGGCGCAGATCGGGCTGCTCGTCGCCCTCTACCCGGCGGTGTGGGGAGCCGGGCAGCTGGCCACCGGCTGGCTCAGTGATCTGTGGGGGCGCAAGCGCTTCGTCAGCTTCGGCATGCTCGCCCAGGCCGCCGCCTTGGCCGTCATCGCCGCCTCCCATGGCATGGCCGGCTGGGCGACCGGCAGCGTGCTGCTGGGGCTGGGTACCGCGGCGGTCTACCCCGCGCTGCTGGCCGTGGTCGGTGACGTCGCCCACCCCTCCTGGCGCGCCCGCGCCGTGGGGGTCTACCGCGTCTGGCGCGACCTGGGCTACGCCGTCGGCGCCGTCATGGGCGGCCTGGTCGCCGACGCCGCCGGCCTGAGCGTGGCGGTGTGGGTCGCCGCCGCGCTGTCCCTGCTCTCGGCGCTGGCCGTGATGACCCGCATGTACGAGACCCACCAACCCACCCGCCCGAACTCGGCAGGAGCCACCGCGTGAGCGACCCCAGCAGCGACCCCAGCAGCGACCCTTGGAACGGCGTCACGAGCAGCACCCCTGGCCCGGGCACCTCCCAAGTGCCTACCGGCAGTGAGATCGAGGCCGCGTCCCGTCAGCGACTACTGGACCAGCTGAGCGAGCTGGGCATCGAGACGAGCGTTGTGGACTACCCCGCCCACTCCACCGTCGAGGAAGGCAAGGCACTGCGGGCGCAGATGCACATGAGCGGCACCTTCACCAAGAACCTCTTCCTGCGCGACAAGAAGAACCGGCTCTTCCTGGTCTCCGCCCACGAGGACACCGCGGTGGACTTGAAGACCCTGCACACCAGGATCGGCGCCCAGGGCCGCCTGGGCTTCGCCTCCCCGGAGCTGATGCGCGACCTGCTGGCCATCGAGCCGGGCACGGTGACCCCCATGGGGCTGATGAACGACACCAGCGGCGTGGTCACATGCGTCCTCGAGGAGCGCCTGCTGGGTGAGGAGCAGATCAACTTCCACCCGATGGTCCACACTGAGAGCATCGGGTTGAGCCCTCAGGAGCTGCTCACCTTCTTGGCCTCCTGTGATCATTCACCCACAGTCGTACAGCTTGACTGACGCCTCGGGACGACGCTGCCCATGGGTCCGTCAGCACCTGTCTTGGAGACTCGAACGTCACGACATCGGCATGAGCGCGACCGCGCGACCTTCGTCAGGACCGCGAGGTCGTCGAGCGCGCGGACGGCGGGATGACCGCGTGATGCCCGCTTGCCGTCGGCGCTTGGGCTGGGGTTGGTCGTCGTTGCCAGTTCCGGTCGGCGGGGGCGGCAGGGACCTTGGAGGTGCGCTGGCTGTTCATGGCGGTGTGCGCCATCCGCAGAGGTGGTAGCAGGAGTAGCGTCACGGGCACCTGTTCCCCCGCTGGAGGTGGTGCAACGTGATCGCTGGTGTTGTCGTCCTGATCGTGACGATGGTGCTGACGCACTTCGCGTCGGTGCGGATCGAGCGTCACGAACGCCGTAGCGGCGCCCGCTCGACGCCGTGGGTCGGAGGATGGGGCAGCTGAGCGTGGACCGCCGGTGGCCGGGGCTTCTCCGGCCTGAGCAGCGTCTGCGAGTCGTCGTACCCGTTCGCGAGAGGTACCTGTAGGGGCCGCTCGGCTGGGCAGGAGAGCACCGTTGCGCCACGGTGTCCCGGAAGCTGGCTGAGTCGGGCGATGACGTCCACGACGACGAGGTGACTGCGCGGACAGCGGGGTGGCCGGGCGTTTGACGGGCTGCGCTGAGACGTGGTCAAGCCGGGAATGCAGTGGTGCGGCGACGGCTTGTAAAGGGTGGTCGATCCGCTGCATGTCCCCGGGCCTCACCTTCAGCCGCTTCGAGCGGCCTCTCGCCGAGAGGCGACTGCCGGATCGATCACCACGTCGCGGCCGCTGGGCTACTGAGCTCAGCGGCCGTCGTGCGTGCCGGGCAGGTCAGTGCCGCGTTGAACTCGGCAAGACCGCGAGGTCATCGAGCACCCGGACGGCGGGATGACCGGGCGTCTGACGGGTTGGGCATGGGCATGGTGAGACCGGGAATTTCGGCGCCCATCGACGGTTTGTAGAGGGTGGTTGATCTGCTGCATGTCCCCGGGCCTCACCTTCAGCCGCCTTGAGCGGCCTCTCGCCGAGAGGCGACTGCCGGATCGACCACCACGTCACGGCCGCCGGGCTACTAAGCCCGGCGGCCGTCGTGCGTCCTGAGCGGGTCAGCGCTGCGCTGAACGCGGGATGACCGTGACGTCGCGGTCACTGGGGTGCGAGCGTGGGAACCGATCCGCCTGGTGGTGCGAGAGCCGCCTGCCGAGGAGTGGAGGTGCACGTGTCCGGTGAAGCCCAGCCGTCCCTGCCACACGGGGTGCTGCAGGCTCTCGAGGCGTTGGTCGCCGGAGACGGGATCACCGAGGCATGGCTCGGGGGTGGTCGCCATCCGGACTCGCTGTCCTACCCGTGGGCTCCGGTGAGCGAGGTGCGGCTGCGCCTGGTGACCGGCTTCCCCGTCCCGCGGTTGTCGCCGCGCGCGGTCGCCGGCCGATGCGAGGTGCTGGCCGTCCCGGGGCGCGACGGCGAACCGTTCTTCGACGTCGATGAGCGCGGCAGACCCTCGACTTCGGTGTTCGCCGTCTTCTACCTGCCGCAGGACCTGGACTGGCGCCACGCCGCCGCCTCGTCGGTGCTGCGGGAGGAGGTCACTCATCTCTACGCGCACCTGCCGATGGGCGACCGGCCATGGCCGCAATCGGTGGCCCAGCGGCTGGACCGCTTCAACGCCGATGGTTCTCCTCGGCCGTCGGTGACCGACGACTTCACGGTCGTGGAGGTGGACGGGACCAGCGTCGGTGTTCAGGTCGACCGCAGCGGAGCGGCGTGCCTGGGGTGGTCGATCCACCGGTCCTGCGGCGGCGCGGGTCAGGTGTGGAACGTGACGATGATGACGCGGGGATCGGCTGTGGAGGTGGTGCACATGGTGCGGGAGGCTGGCCTACTGCAGTGAGCGGGGACCGTTTGAGAGCGGTACCTGAGGGTGATCGAGCTGCTCGCTGACCGCTTGGTCATCGGCAAGGCCGCGAGGTCGTCGACGTCCACGACAGCGCCATGACCGTGCGGTCAGATGCCCTTCGTTCGACGTCGTCGTCGGCGTCTTACGTCGCTGAAGACGTCGACGCCAATCCAGCCGATGACGCCGACGAGCGACCAAGTCAAGGCGTCTTCCCACGAGCCCCAGATGCGCAGGGTCAGTGCGATCACCAGGAAGCCAAAGACGGCGACGACGCCTGAGATGACCCACTGCTTGGCGGATCGCGGGGCCTCATCGGCGTCGTCTTGCACGCGATCACCATCGCGCATGTCGTCGTTCGAGCGCGCTTCCTTCGCCCAACCGACACCCGCTCGGTCTTCGGCATGACCGTGACGTCCGTGACCGTGAAGTCCAGCGCCTCGTGGGGGAGGGGCCGGTCAGAGGGTGCGCTGGACGTCGGCGGTGGGCCCGTACCGCCAGGCTCCGACCCGAGTCCACCCGTGCCGGGCCAGGGCCTCGTCGAGCTCGTCGTGGCTCCAGAGCAGTCGCACCGGCATAGTGGCGTCGCTGAGACGCTCCAGCGCCTCGGCGGCGTCCATGCCGTCATCGAGGCCGTCGTCGAGGGGGATGCGGCTGTGCTCGTCGCCGGCCAGGGTGGCGGTGCAGCGCGCGGTGAGAGGCACCCGTTGAGGATGCACTGCTGCACTGCTGTGTCCGTCGGTGGCGACCGTCATGCCGCGGCTTGGACAGATGCCTGAGACGTTTGGACAGATGCCTGAGACGTTGGACAGATCGTTTGAGATTTGGACAGATCGTCTGAGACAAGACAGCCGGATGTCCGTTCTCACTCGACCTGTCCTGGCACCAGGCGCATGACCTGCGGTGGGACAGATCGCGTGAGACGGCCAACGGTCAGCTTGTCTCATCCGACCTGTCCTTGTCGAAGATTGCTGGGACCTCGATGAGGTGCGGACGGTGATCCGGTGGGGGAGCCGGGCATGCACCCTCGCGCCCCGAGCACTCCAGGGCAGGCACGTCGAGGTGCCGCAAGCCGGCTGCCTACGCTGAGCCCGTGCCTGACCTGCAGATCGTCGTGCTGCTGTTCCCGAAGGTGACGCAGCTGGACTTCACCGCCCCGGCGCAGGTCTTCGCCCGCCTGCCCGGCACCCGGGTCCACCTGGCCTGGCATGACACCGCGCCGGTGGTCACCGACTGCGGCTGGTCCATCGTGCCCACCACCACCCTCACCGACTGCCCACCGGCGGACATCCTGTTCGTGCCCGGCGGGGAGGGCGTCTTCGACCTGTTCGAGGACGAGGCCGCCTTGGACTTCCTGCGCCGGCAGGCCGCCACGGCGCGGTGGGTCACCTCGGTGTGCACCGGCTCCTTCGCCCTGGCCGCCGCCGGGCTGCTCGGCGGCATGCGGGCCACCAGCCACTGGGCCTCCCTGGAAATGCTCGCCGAGTTCGGGGTGCAGCCGGTGGCCGAACGCGTCGTCGTCGACGGCGCGGTGGTCACCGGTGCCGGCATCACCTCCGGCATGGACTTCGCCCTGCAGCTGGCGGCGCTGGAGTGCGGTGAGGACGTGGCCCGGTGGGTGCAGCTGGCGCTGGAGTACGACCCGGCACCCCCGTTCGACCACGGCTCCCCACGCACCGCTGACCCCGAGACGGTGCGCCTGGCCCGGCAGCGGGCCCGCGACAGTCGCCTCGAGCGCGTTCAGCGGGCGGCTCACCGTCTGACCGCGTGAAGAAGCGCTGCCGTGCCCTGAGCCGGCGACGACTTTTCGGGGTGGCGGGATGGACGGCCACCGACCGCCGTGAGCAGCGCGACCCGCGCCATGACCGTGACCTCGCCCGCAGGGCGCCACGACCGTGACGTCGCCCAATTGGAGCAACCCAGCCGTCTGTCCTGATGCGGCTTTGGCTGAGCCTGGCAAGGTCACGCCCATGGGTGCTCCGGTGTCGATCCTCGGCAAGGACCTGGTCGTGGAGAGAGCCTGGTCGCGCAGACCACGCATCCTGCACGACGGCGAGGAACTGCCCCGAGACCGCTGGGGCGCTCCAGTCCTGCTCGATGAGGACGGCCGCAGTCACCAAGTGCAAGCCACCTTCAGTTGGGGGCAGCTGAGCCCGGTGGTGGAAGTGGACGGGCAGCGGATCCCGACCGTGGCGCCGCTGTCGAACCCGGCGCGACTGGCTCTGCTGGCCGTCATCGCCGTGGGCTTCGTGGGTGGTCTGCTCGGTGTGGTGCTGTGCGTGAGCTCTGCTTTGGTCAGTGCTGCGCTGTTGCGCCGGCCCGGGCGTCGTGGGGCTCACGTGGTCGCTGCGGTCCTTGTGCCGCTGGTAGCGGTCCTCGTGCTCGTCCTGGTTGCTTTCTGGGTGCAGTAGCGCCCGCGGCAGCTAGTCACCGGGGTAACCGCGCGGACGGCGCCATGACCGCGACGTCGCGGGGCGCTGATGGGACTGCCTTCGGCAGGCTGACTTGTGATGAGCTGGCCGGATGGATGAGTGGATCACTGCCCGACGCCCGCGTACAGGCAAAGTCACGGTGGGGAAATGGGGCGGTGACACGCTGCACGTGGAGCCTGATGATCAAGCTGAGGGTGCCTGGCACCTGTTCTTGACCGGCTCCAGCAGCGGCTGGGACATCTTCGCTGAGGACGCGAGCCAGCTGCGCGAGTGGCTCGATGACCCGCAGTACGGTTTTCAGCTGGATGCCAAGCGAACCTGGTCGTCGCGCTGCTGCACAGCGAGCCACTCGCGCATGGCGCCATGACCGTGACGTCGCCCGCGGAGTGGGATAACCAGGCGGGGTGGTCGGTTGCTTCGTGGCAGCGTGGTGAGCATGTCGGAGGCTGCTGGTGCTGAAGCGGCACCGCCGTTCGTGGTGAGGATGCGGCAGGCCCTGGATGAGGCAGTCGCGCGTCACCGTCACCAGGTCAGCGTCCAACACGTCGACTACGACGGGCATGGACCGTACGGGTGGGAGTCGAGGTTGCAGCTGAGCGGCCACCCGGAGGTGGAGGCTGTCTTCTGGTACGACGGCGCAGACCAGGACGTCATGTTTTGGGGCGATGCTCCTTACCGTGAGTGGTTTCTGGTGGCCGACGAGCTGGAGTACGTCGCTGAGCAGCGGAGCTACGTGCTGGATGAGCACGACGTCCAGGTCTGCCTGCGTGAGATGCAGGAGGTCGTGGACGGTCTCGCAGGTCCAGGCTGGCAGAAGGCCATCACGCAGGCCGCGCTCCGACAGCGCCTGGATGCGCGTCCTCGTTGGCAACGACTGCTCTTCCCGCGAGCCGCAGAGCGCTGGCCTTGAGCTTCAGATGAGCCCGTAGCGGCTGCACATGGGCGCACCAGCCCACGCTCGGTCTTCGGCAAGACCGCGAGGTCATCGAGCACCCGGACGGCGCCATGACCGCATGGTGTCCCCAGAGGATGGGCAGGTGGTCAGTGCCGCATGAGCAGGAGTCCGTCGCCCCAGCCGTCGATGATCTCCCTCGTGTGTTGGTGACCCCTAGCTGCGTCGTGGGCCGCGCATCCGGCTTCGACGCGTATGAAGGTGTCTCGCAGAGCGGCCGGATCGCCGTCGAGGGTCCGTTGCAGCAAGGGCAGCAGGACGTTCGCGGGCCAGTCCGGCAGCGGGTGTTCGCGCAGCTCCCACGGCAGGTACTTGTGGTACGGCCGCACCCGCCCGGCGAGGGCGAAGATCACATCGAGCAGCCACGGCATCGACTCCGCCGCATCCAGGCGGCACTCCAGCCGGTGACCGTCACGGTCGGACTTCAGTGCCCGGTAGACGTAGTTGAGCCAGCCGTCCAGGCGGCTGTGCTCCACCAGGACGTCCTCGACCTCGTCGGGGGTCAAGGTGGCCTGGCGGTGCACGGCGGCGGGGATGCGGCCGGCGGTGCGGTCCAGCAGCGTCGGGACCCAGGCGAAGGACCAGCGGAACCCCCAGCCTCCCGACCCGAAGGCAGGCGCCTGTTCCAGTTTGGTTAGGGGCACCGGTAGTTCGTCGACGGCGGGGGAGCGGGTGGCCGACCGATGCTGGGCCGCCTCATCGGTGAGCACGACGTACACGTCCAGGTCGGAGCGGTCGGTGGCCATGCCCCGGGCGGCGGAGCCGGAGAGCACCAGGCCGAGCAGGCTCTCGCCGTGCTTGGCCTGGTTGCGCTGGGCCAGGTCGGTGATCAGGTGCTGCTGGTGCTGGGTGAGGTGGGCTGGTAGTTGCAGCTCCACGCGGTCTCCTTGGCTCGGTCACGGGCAGGCCAGTGCGCATGCAGGCTGACACACCGCCTCTGCTCGGTCGTGACCATTTCAGGCTGATGGGTCGACCACGGCGTCCGTCCTTGCCTGGAGCTGAGCTCGCAGCTCAACGACCGGCTCGTCCGCAAGACGGAGTTGGCCATGACCTGAGCGGTGGTCCTCTCGAGCGGTGAGTAGGACAAGACCGGTGAGAAGTGCGACAGATCAGATGAGAGGTGTGACAGATGCCGTGAGAATGCGACAGATCAGATGAGAGAGGACACACCGTGTCCGTTCTCACCGGATCTGTCCCGGCCGCACCCTCCTGACCTGCGGTGGGACAGGTCGCGTGAGACGGCAAGCGGCCTACTTGTCTCATCCAATCTGTCCTAGTCGAAGATCACCAGGACCTGCGGGGGAGTGGAGCGGGGTGTCCACGACCGCGCGGCCTGCGGGATGACCGTGAGGTCGCTGGCTGTGTTGAAGCACATGCAGCAGGTCTTGCTCGTTGCGCCAAGCGGGGCGTCGATCCCGTCGCTGTCCGTGCAGCTCATCGCCGGGCAGGCAAGGTAGCCGGATGCACTCACCCGACGGACACCGCGGCGATGGCTTCCTCCTGCCGCGGACGCGGACCTGGCCCCTCGCGGTGTTCGTCGGGTGGTGGGTGGTCGCAGCCTTGAGCGGTTTCGTCTGCGGCTACCTCTTCGTGGCCGCGCCGGGGTGGGCCGGCTCGGAGGTGCCCGTCGGGACGGTCGTCGGGGTCGGCGCTGCTGTGGCCGTGGTGAGCGTGGTGGCGCACCTGTGCATCCACCCCTGGTGGGGGCCCGCGCTGGTCTGGGTGGCGTTCGTGGTGGGCACGGTGCCGACGCTGGCTATGGAGGACGCGTTGTGGCTGGTCGCCGCAGTCATGCTCGGTGGCCTGGTGGCTGCATACGTGGCGGTGGTCAACCTACTGGTCCTTGCTGCCCGGGCTTGGGTGCGGCGTCGCCGGTGGGCTCAGAGCCGATGAACTTCTCGCTCGCGGCGGGTTCAGGCGGCTAGCGATGTGCTGGCTTCTCGGATGACCGCGCGCTTCGCGCGCACTGCGGGATGACCGTGCGGCTGTGGTCCCGGGGTCGCCGCGACAGACTGGGGCGATGCAGCTGCCCGCCGATGGTCACGTGCACAGTCAGTTCTCGTGGGATGCCCGCAAGGTCGGCGACATGGAGGCCACCTGCGCCCGCGCAGTCGCGGTGGGCCTGCCGGCGGTGGCGTTCACCGAGCACGTCGACTTCACCCCCTTCCGCGCTGGCTTCCTGGCTCCCGACTATCCCCACCTGGTCGATGAGAAGGGGCTCTTGAGGGCGCCGGCGCTGGATGTTGCGGAGTACCTCGAGTGTGTGCAGCGGTGCCGGGCGGCGTATCCGCAGTTAACGATCTTGGCGGGGATGGAGGTGGGCCAACCGCATCGGCACGTCGAGCAGGTCGATGCCTTGCTCGCGGCGGGCTCCTTCGACCGGGTGCTGGGCTCGCTGCACTGCCTGCTCGATGGCCCCGCTGGTCTCGACGGCTCTCCTGCTGCGGGCAGCGGTTCTGGGCCGGGTGCGCAGGAGCGTGGTGCGCAGTTCGCCGAGCCGTGGGAGCTGTACCCGCGCTACGAGGCGGATGAGGTGTTCCGCGCCTACCTGGCGGAGATCCCGCGGATGGTGGCTGGGTCGGCGGTGTTCACCGCCTTCGCGCACATCGACTACCCGGTGCGCAGCTGGCCCGAGGATGCAGCGCCGTTCGACCCGCTGGACTTCGAGGAGGAGCTGCGGTGGGCGCTGCGGGCGTTGGCGCAGGGGGAGCGGGCCTTGGAGATCAACACCCGGCGTCCGTTGGAGGCGGTGATCGTGCGGTGGTGGCGGCAGGAGGGCGGGCGGTTGGTCACCTTCGGCAGTGATGCGCACCTTCCGGATCTGGTCGGTGAAGGGCTGGCGGAAGCCGCTGGGCTGGCCGCGGCTGAGGGCTTCGGGCCGGACAGGCACCCGGGCGCTGCCTGGCTGTTTGGAGCCTCCTGACAGCGCGGCCATCGACATGAGCGGAAGATCATCAAGCCCACCGTGACGCTGCGTGGTGTCGGCCTACCGTCTCACCACCGACCGTTTGTGAGACGGTGACCGAACGCGCAGCACGCTGCGTCCGTGCACGGCTCTGCGGGTGAGCTGACACGCTCGGTCGGTGAGCGGAACCGAGCGGGGGACACCCGCACCGTTGGACGCGCTCTCGTGGCCGGTGCGCACCGCCCGCTTGAGCATCCGGCGCGTCAGCGCCGCCGACGAGGAGGCGGTGTGGGCGTACCGGCGCCTGGAGCAGGTCAGCCGGTGGGGTTCGTGGCGCCCTGCTGACCGGGAGGACTGGCGGGCCATCCTCGCCGCGCGGCTGCGCGACCTGCTGGTCGTCGAGCTCGACGGCCGCGTGGTGGGCGACGTGATGGTCAAGGTCGAGGACGGCTGGGCCCAGCGCGAGGTGGGTGAGCGGGCGCGCGGGGTGCAGGCCGAGCTGGGCTGGGCGCTGGATCCGGCCTTCGGTGGGCGCGGCTACGCCAGCGAGGCGGTGCGCGAGGTGCTGCGGGTGTGCTTCGAGGAGCTGGGGCTGCGGCGGGTGACGGCCAACGCCTTCGCCGGCAACGTCGCGTCGATCCGGTTGATGGAGCGCGTCGGGATGCGCCGCGAGGTGCACGCGGTGGCTGACGCCTTGCACCGCGAGCTGGGGTGGGTCGACGGGGTCGGCTACGCCCTGCTGGCGCAGAAGTGGGCCGCCGACCGCTGAGCGTGTCCGGCGCCAGCAGCACACGGGTGGCGCCGTGGTGGTGACCGGGGCTGCGTCAGTGGCTTGGCTGGTCCGGTCGCCCCAGTGGCGGGCGCTCTGCGCCACCAACTGCCACTGGATGTCCTGGACGTTCCCCGCGGGGGCCGGTGATCACCACGGTGACGAGCACTGCCACGGCGGTGACGAGCACTACCGCGCCCAGGGCACTGCACCAGGGCACTGCACCAGGGCACTGCACCAGGGCACTGCACCAGGGCACTGCACCAGGGCACTGCACCCGTGTCGCGCTGGGCGCTCTTCGGCCTTGTCCGGCGTGCGGTGATGAGCCGGAGTCCGCCTGCGGCGGTGAGGGCGCGTGCGTGCTCGAGTGAGCTCGCATGCCTTCGCAGTAGGAGTGCGCTCCTCGACGACCGCGCGCGTCGCGGCCGGCGCCATGACCGTCGGTATCTGCAGCGCAGCGGGCTCACGGGCCGTGAGCGAGGCGGTGACGTCGCGCCCCAGCGTCAGCGGCGATCGTGCCCGCGAGAGCCAAGGCGGTCGCCACGGCACGAAAGTTTGCCCTTGCGCTAACTGTCCTTGCCAGGCCACACTTTGACGTATGGCTAACAATGCGGTGCTCGACGGCGTGTTCACAGCCTTGTCGGATCCGACGCGGCGCGCTGTCATCCAGCGCTTGGGGCGAGGCCCTGCCACCGTTAGCGAACTCGCGGAGCCCTTCCCCATCACGCTGCCGTCCTTCCTCAAGCACGTGCGCGTGCTCGAAGCCAGCGGGCTGATCCGCACCACCAAGTCCGGTCGGGTGCGCACCTGCACCTTGCGACCCGAGGAACTCGAGCCCGTCGCGGAGTGGCTGGCCGCCCAGCGCGACCTCTGGCGCGGGCGCACCGATCGACTTGAAGCCCTCCTCACCGACCACCAGGGAGCTTGACCGTGAACCCCGAACTGACTGTGAACCCTGAACTGACTGTGGACCCTGCACTGGACCTCACCCTCGAACGCCTCATCCGGGCGCCGCGCACGAGCGTCTGGAAGGCGTGGACCGACCCGGCGCTGCTCGCGCGGTGGTGGACGCCCGCGCCGACGCGCACCCGCGTCGACGTGCTCGACGCCAGGCCCGGCGGGGGGTTCGTAACCTCGATGAGCGAGGACGGTCGAGCTTTCACGCCCCACACCGATGCCGTCTTCATCGCCGTGGAGGAGGGCAGCAGGCTGGTCTTCACCAACGCCATCGACAGCACCTGGCGCCCCGCCGCGCCGGCCCCGGTGCCGATGACCGCGCAGGTCACCTTGCGCGATCACCCCGAGGGCACCGAGTACCTCGTCCTCGTCCGGCACGGCACCCCCGCCGACCGCGCTCACCACCACGAGCTGGGCTTCTTCGACGGCTGGGGCTCGGTCACCGACGCCCTCACCCGACTGGCCGAGGGGCAGGTCACCCGGTGAAGATCGTGATCACCGAGTTCGTCACCGTCGACGGGGTCAGCCAAGGCCCCGGCTCCGCGCAGGAGGACCCCACCGGCGGTTTCGACCGCGGCGGCTGGCTGGTGCCGCACATGGACGAGACCTTCCTGCAGCAGGCCTCGCACTGGCTCGACCTGGCCGACGGCTTGCTGCTGGGACGCCGCACCTACGAGGCCTTCGCCCGCGACTGGCCCCAGATTACCGACCCGGACCCCTTTACCGCGCGGATGAACTCGCTGCCGAAGTACGTGGTCAGCAACACCCTCACCCACGGCGCCTGGCACCCCACGACGATCCTGTCCGGCGACCCCCTCGAAGCCGTCGAGACCCTCAGGGCGCGACCGGGCCGGGAGGTGCAGATCCACGGCAGCGCCCGCCTGGCCGCCGCGCTCCTCAGCGCCGGGCTTGTGGACACCCTGCGCCTGGCCGTGGCCCCCACCGTGATCGGTGACGGGCGACGGCTGCTCACCCACCCCGGCGCCGCCATCGGCCTGCGACTGACGGCGCACGACGTCACCCCGGCAGGGATCCTGCTGCTGGAGTACGCCACCACCGGACAGGCGCCCGTGGCGGACTACACCGGCGTCGAGGCCATCACCCAGAGCACCACCACCTGAGCAGGGGGGCTGCACCGGTGATGCCGGATGGTCGAGCCTGCTCGCCGGCAGCTCCCGGCGCACGTGCTCGAGCTGGCACGCTGAGCGGGTGAGCACCTCGCGCGCGGCGTCGTGGACCTGGGGGCAGCGCCTGGAGATCGCCGGCTACGTGCTGGGGATCGTCGGGCTCGCCGTCCTGGGGCTGGAGCAGGCACGGCAGCGCGACTGGCTGTGGGCGCTGCTGGCCGCGGCCACGCTCGTGGTGCTGGCCCGGGCGCTGGTGGGGGAGGTGCGCCGCGGTTCGGCGTCGGGGCGTGCCGCTGAGCAGCGACGCCGGCAGGGCGTGGAGAGCGCCAGGGCCGCCATGACACCCGCCCATCTGTCGGCTCTGGCTCAGGAGCACCACCTGGACGTGGGCACGTCCACGGGCCGCATCGAGCTGATCAAGGTGGTGCGCCGGGCGGATCGGCGCCTGACGCTGGTGGACGCCAAGACGCTCGTCGACGGCCTGGAGCGGTAGGAGTAGTCAGCGGCACCGCGAGCACGGCACCGCGAGCACGGCACCGCGAGCACGGCACCGCGAGCACGGCACCGCGAGCACGGCACCGCGAGCACGGCACCGCGAGCACGGCACCGCGAGCACGGCACCGCGAGCACGGCACCGCGAGCAC